>QMUI01000048.1 GCA_003660485.1 Thermococci archaeon
AGATCCTAGACCTCAAGAGGAAAGCAAGGTTAAAACGACTAAAGAGGTACGCTCTAGTAATCGACTGGAATGTGAAAACCCCGTTAAAATCGGCGATAATGGAGGTGTTAAAATTATGAAGTACTCACTAATTACCTGGCTTGTTTTTCTTGGCTTCGTTATAAAGCTCCCTCACCCATGGGTGCCGATATTGATCTCAACCTTAGCCCTCACCTCTACAACCCTTGGAATCGTTGCAACAATGGGACTCGCGTTATACTTAATACTCACGGGTATCACTAATTTCCTGGGTGTTGCAATAATTGCCCTCCTCCTGCTAACTCTTGAAATTAGGGAAATGGAAAAGAAAAGAGCACCACTAAACCACTACCTTTCTGCTGTCTCTGCTATAGGTTCCTCCATGGTCTTTTATACTATCGTATATGCCCTCTATTTAATTAAGGTTCCCCTAGAGGTAACGTGGATAGCAGTGGCTTTTGCTTTTTTATTGTACGCATTTATCAGACGAGCACTCCTCCACGGGTAGCTTCATCCTGCTAACCACTATGAGAGTTGCTATACCGACCAGGGGCATTAAAGTTAGTTCAGCCAATGCCAAAGTCTCACTGTGTCTAGCTAGGATATCAGTTATTGTTGGAGCTATTGCATTGGCCGAGTTTGAAATTAGCCCCAGGGCAAAGTTAGCCCTGGGCACAACTTCTTGTGGATAAGTAGCAGGAGCGCTTGTCCAAAATGCCGGACCCGTCCCCTGCAGGGCTCCTACCAAGGTGACGCTTGCTAGGGCCAATGTGTAATTTCCATCAAGCATGGCCTTTGAGTACACGAGAAGCCCGGCGAAGGCTATTGCATAGGCCATTATCATTACCTTAACAATTGCATTGAATAACCCTCTTGGGTTCGTATTCTTCCTTGAGAGTTGGTAGCCAAGGTAACCAAATCCTATACTCCAGAGAGCCTTGGAGACATTTAACGTCGTGGAAAGGGTAGCCACATGCTCCTTAGTCCATCCTATTTTATATCCAAGGCTACTTGAAAATCCGATTATCGTGAATATAACCCAGAGAGCGGGGAAAAAGGTGAATCCTAAGACCCAAGTAAAAGGCAATTTCCAAATGTTCACGCTGGCTTCTCCAGCTTTTGGATGTCTTATCTCAAAGTCCTCTACAAGGAAGTACCAAATTACGTAGACGATGTATATTATCACGCCAGTAATGATAAATCCCATACTCCAAGAAACGTACCCAAGTAAATATCTTGCACTTATACTCCCAAATACTCCTCCCCAGAATATTCCGGAGAGTATTATTCCCTTTGCAAATGGTCTTTCTGCAACAAAGTATCTCGCTATCTGAGTGCTAAATAATGGGACCAAACCAACGACAAATCCCTGAATGAACCTTAAGAATACAACCACGTTCCAGTTGCCGACAAATGGAATCAGCATCTGAGGTATAGCCGCCCATGAAACCGCAATTCCGACGCTCCTCTTGAACGAACCTTCATAAAGTCTCGTGTGTCCTATTATGAATGCGACGAATAAACCGAAGACATAAGCTATGTGTTGCAACTCGTAAGCGGATTCTGGAATGCCAAAATGCTTAATTATGTCAGGTCTAGCTACGCTCATAAAGGTAAGCGTCCCAAATCCCGCAGTCATGAGTAAAGTGTCCAACAGTACTGCTCCCCATCTTTTCATTTTAGGCACCTCCTCACAGTTTTCCAAAGATCATTAGGATGCCGAAGGTTATGAACAAAATTCCAGCGAATTTGTGGATGACCTCCACGGGAAGATAATCCCTAATTTTCTCTCCAATTAGAGCCCCAATTAGGTTAACAAGAGCCAATCCCGAGATAGCTCCTATGAAAGCTTTCCACCACCCATACTTCGATGCGAAAGCTATCGTAGCGAGCTGAGTTTTATCTCCAAGCTCGGCCAAAAAAATAGCCAAGAAAATCTGAAAGATCTCTTTCATCATTTCACCTCACTCAGGGCTTTCTCTATTCTGTCCATCGCTTCGATGAGTTTCTCCCTGCTTGTCGCGTAGCTTATCCTTACGTATCCCTCTCCATTCTTACCAAATGCCGTCCCAGGAATTACAACGACCCTTGCTCTTTCAAGTAACCATTCACTGAACTCTTCACTACTCATTTCGGTTTCACTTATGTTCGGGAAGATATAAAATGCCCCTTTCGGCTCTCTGACCTTTATATAAGGCATTTTCTTTAGCCTGTCAAGGACAATTTTTCTCCTCTCTGCGTACTCCTTTCTCATTTCTTCAACGGCCTTCCAGCTCTCCTCACTCCTCAACGCTTCAACTCCAGCAATCTGAACGAATGAAGTTACGTTTCCTATAACATAGGCATGAAGCTTTACCATATCTCTAATGATTTGACTTGGAGCTATTGCAAACCCTAACCTCCATCCGGTCATTGCAAAGGTCTTTGAGAATGAGTTAACAAGGATAGTGTTCTCGGGAGCGAACTTTATCATCGGATAGTGCTTTGCGCCATCGTAGAGGAAGTGTTCATATGGTTCATCACTCAATATGTAGATGTTATAATCCTGGGCTATGTCAGCTATGGCTTTAACAACTTCTTTTTTCAGAACCGCCCCCGTTGGATTGTTCGGGTAGTTGATAACTATCATCCTTGTTCTCTTTGTTATGAGTTCAAGCAACTCATCTGGATCCACCATGAAATCATTCTCTTCCCTTAGAGGTATCCTTATGGGCTTAGCTTCAGCAAGCTTTGCATCTTCAGCATAACTAACGAATGCTGGATCTGGTATTATAACTTCATCTCCCTGCTCAAGAAGAGTTTCGAATGCTATATAGGTTGCTTCATAAGCTCCCGCGGTAACTATGACATTATCAACCTCAATGTCAACATCATAGAATCTCTTGTAATACTCAACAATGGCCTCTCTAAGCTCCTGGATTCCTGCATTTGGGGTATAATGTGTCCACCCTTCATCCATAGCTCTCTTTGCGGCCTCTTTAATGTTAACTGGAGTATCAAAGTCTGGTTCTCCTATCCCAAGGGATATAACTCCCTTCATTTTTGAAGCCCTTTCAAAAAGTTCCCTTATCTTAGATCGCTGTATAAGACCCATTCGAGCCGCAACAAAGTACTTCTTTTTCTGCCTCATCAGGGCTCACCTGGTTCCTCATAAAAATGAAAAATTTATAAAATTTTGCTGAAGGGGAGAATTAGAGCGTTTCGGTCATGGCAATCCTTTCAAAAGATTTTTTCACAATTTCCCTGTCACATTCGTTCAATGTTACTTCCGTAGCCCCAATTTTCGATAATATTTTGGTTAAAAGTTTGCAGGGATTCTCTGTTCCAAATGTAACTATGAAGTTTTCTCCCTCCCCAGCCCCTACAAGGTTTATTGCTTCTCTTATTTGTCTAACGCCAGCAAGCCTTAGCAATATTTCCCCCTTCACGGTTTTTGCTTTATTTCGTCCTTGGGCAAATGCCTTTAGGGCAAGAATTGTTGCAAATACAACCTCCTCAAGGCAATTAGCTTTAACAATTTGGCAATTTTCTCCACAGATATTAATCAATAACTCAGCCTCATCCCTAGTAAGATGAACTCTCGCTATACAAATTTTTCCAAATTTTGTATTTATCTCCATCATGAGGACTTCTAATTACCTAAGGGTATATAATTCATGCTATACTGTGAGGTTAACTTTTTTAAAATTTTTAAAATATTTGGGTCTAAAATTTTGGATTTTTAGAAAATGATATTATGACAATAATAACTTAGGCCAAAAAATATTTAACTAATTAAAGCGCAGGCTTAAAATAGGAAACTCCCCGCGGGTGTTGAGGGAATGGCCAAGATGAAAATAATCAGCGTTCAACTGCCTCAAAGCATGATACACGGGCTTGATGCTCTTGTTAAAAGAGGTGTTTTTCCAAATAGAAGCGAAGCTATTCGAGTAGCTATTAGGGAGCTTCTCAAGAAGGAACTGTACCGAGAAGAACTACAGGAGGAGCTCCCCGAATACCTCGTTAGATAAACTTGGGGGAGGAGAGGAGGAATGGTATTTAAAAAATTATTAGAGCAGGCCGGAATTGACCTTGACTTTGACGGGGAAAAAGTTGAAACCTCCGAATTTTTTGAAGGTGGCGAAGATCTTATAAAGATTGCAGTCATCGGTGTGGGAGGTTCGGGTAATAACACAATTAGCAGACTTTATGACCTTGGGGTTCAGGGAGCTGACCTTATAGCCATGAATACCGATGCTCAGCATTTACATCAGATTAAAGCTCATAAGAAGCTTTTATTAGGCAGGTCGATAACCCAGGGTAAGGGATCAGGGGGAGACCCCAGGATAGGTTATAGGGCAGCAGAGGCTAGTGCCAACGAGATTGCAAAAATGGTTAAGGATTACGATCTTGTATTCATAACGGCAGGAATGGGTAATGGAACAGGAACCGGTGCCGCTCCAGTAGTTGCTAGGATAATCAAAGAGACCGCAAGAAACAATGCCAAGCTTCAAGAGCCCCTTGTCATAAGTGTTGTAACTTTTCCATTTAAGATGGAAGGATGGGTTAGAATTGAGAAAGCCAAGGCTGGAATAAAGATGCTCCTCGAGCACTCGGATACCGTAATAATAATCCAGAATGACAAGTTGATAGACTTAGTTCCAAACCTCCCAATACAAACAGCTTTCAGATTCGCTGATGAGATAATAGCGAGAATGGTTAAGGGTATCATAGAGACGATTAAGCTCCCCTCCATGGTAAACATAGATTACGCCGATATCTATAGCGTAATGAAAGGAGGGGGCCCAGCCCTCATTGGGATAGGAGAGAGTGACTCAAATAATAGGGCCGTAGATGCCGTAATGGAAGCCTTGAACAACAAGATGCTCGAAGTAGAGTTTGGATCCGGAGACAAGGCCTTAGTACACTTCACCGTGGGACCTGATGTTAGTTTGAAGGAGATAACAAACGCCATGGAAGTAGTGTATGAAAAACTTGGAGAAAAGAGTGAAATTAAGTGGGGAGCAATGGTAGATCCAGACATGGGCAAGACCGTAAGAGCGATGGTCATAATGACAGGCGTTAAGAGCCCCCAGATACTTGGTTACAAGGAGGGAGTTGAAGTCCATGCATTAACGGACTCTGATTACATAATATCACCAAAGGACATCATGGCCGTGGACAGCAAAGTTGATGAAATTTTTGCGGAGATAGATCCAAGAGGGAGGAGATTCAGTAAAAAGAAAGATGACTATATAAAAAGGATATTTAGCGATTTGGGCTTCTACGAGCTTTAGCCTTTAACTTTTTAACTCATAATCCTTACACAGTTTCTAGGTGGGCTTTAATGGGGGTAGTTATCAGTATAGCCAACCAAAAGGGAGGGGTAGGCAAAACTACACTTGCCTTAAATCTCGGGCACGCCCTCGCTAAACTTGGTAGAAGAGTCCTTCTTGTTGACATTGATCCACAATTCAACCTGACATTTGCCCTGATTGGGATGGATGTAGTTGAGTATGAGAACAAAAATGTAGGGACACTAATGACTAAAGAAAGCCAAATAGAGGAGGTAATAATCAACGTGAAGGACAATCTTGACTTAATTCCAAGTCATTTGACCTTGTCCGCAAAGGAAATTGAGATCCTTAACTCGTACAACAGAGAGAGGAGATTAGAGAAAGCTCTAAAGCCCATATTTCCCGATTACGACTATATAATAATCGACAACCCTCCAAGCATGGGAATATTTTTGGTTAACTCCCTAACCGCTTCAGACTACGTTCTAATTCCGCTCGAGCTCAGCTATTTTGGAGTGATAGGTATGCAACTAATGTTCAACTTAATGGCGATGATAAAGGAGGAGACGAACGACAGTCTAAGGCTACTCGGTATAGTCCCAAATAAGTTTACTAGGCAGACAAAAGTTCCCCAGATGAGGCTAAAGGAGCTTAAGGAACTATATCCAGATGCTCCAATACTTCCCACTATTCCCAAGGCAATAGCAATCGAGAAGGCTCAAGCGGAAGGAAAAAGTATATTTGAGTACGAGCCCGATGGTAAGGCAAGCAGGGCATTTGAAAAGCTTGCCAAAGAGGTGATCTCAATTGTCGAATGAAAAGGGGAAGATACCAAAGCTCTTCTCGGGTTCCCTCGATGACCTCACAAAGCCCGGGAAGAAAAAGAAGGAGGATAAGGATCTAAAGGAAGAAAAGAAGCAGAAGACCCTCTACATCTCCCTTGACACAAACAGAAAGCTAATAGAGCTTTACGCCGAAGAAGGGAGAAGGCAGAGTAGGATAGTTGAGGATGCCGTTGACCTATATTATTACCTAAAGAAGGCCTTAGGGGAGAGAAAATTCGACGAGCTAATGGAGGTCGTTAAGAGAGAAAACCCCGAACTTTTAAGGGACTACATGAAGAGATTCAAAGCCTGAACTTTTCTTTTATAAACACTTTTCCACACGAAGTTCTTAATCGAAGGATGGGCTAGAATTCATTAGGAATTGATGTCTTTCCCGCCCTGAAGGGCAAGGCTTTCAAAAGAAAAGTGGTAACAGAGGTCATTAGGCCTCCAGAGAGTCTAGGAACTCCTGTCATCCTGGTGATATTTCTCTAACCGTTCCCTCACACTGCATCATTGTAGTGTGGGTCATCACAGCGATTGTGAGCATTCACGGTAACAACTCAACCCCCGTTACCGGTCACAGCACTACCGTTCTCGGAAACCCGGGCCCCATCCACCATGAGACCAATAAAAATTTCTGCCCCA
>QMUI01000049.1 GCA_003660485.1 Thermococci archaeon
GCGTCATTCCTGTAACTGATGGCGCTGAAGACGAACAAATATTTCCTCTCATAACATCAAAAGTTCCAATAGTGAGTACAAGGAGAGTCGTTGTCAAGCAAAGCCCAGGAATAGAGACTACCTGGTACATTATAGTCAGGTATCTAAAAGAGATTATGAACGATCCGGAAGCGTCAAAAGTTGTCTTGGGAATCCCAGGACTTATAGTTCTTCTCTACGGGATAGCTAAACTAATATCCCTGAAGTACCCACCGAGCGCCCAAATAGTTTCCTCAGCGGTTACTGGCGTTGTGATGCTTATTGTAGGAGGATACTTCTTCATAAAGGGCATGAAAATAAGGCCATTAGAATTGATAAGCAGAGGATTTATAACATTCATTGGAGTTATTACAGGTTTAATAGTAATACTTGGGGGAGCCATAAACGTCTACCTTACACTTGAAACTATATCAACGAAAATGATAGGGGGGATACCAAGCAGTGATTTGATAGCTCTACTTATTTACCTTAACGCCGTCAATCCATACTTTATCCTTGGCTTTGGAATAATACTTGCCGGAAAAACAATCCAAGGATATTTACAGAAAAATCCCCACATATGGTACTATACTTCCGGCATATTAATGCTCCCTGCGTTTTGGAAAGTCATCGACTTAATAACAAAATACTCAAATCCTTTAATAAAGAGGAATCCAGGGGATATAGTTCTTGGCATAGTTTTAATTTTATTAAACATTGGAATAAGCATTTTGGCAGGCATAAAATTAAGAGAAAAAGTCAAGAGCTGGACTTTTTCATCCTGAGATACGTTAATAAGGTAACAAGAATTGCCAGTACCCCAGCCCCAATTGCAAGTTTCTTTAATCCCTCTTTCCCTTCAACGTTCTCTTTCACTGGAATCTTTAGTGTATGTTCAAATATGTAGACATTATCATCTCCCTTATCCCTGTCGCCCACGGCTCTTATTCTAATGAGTACGTTGTATACCTTTGGTATAGCATCTTTATCTACGGTTAGTGTAATTACACCCTCGCCAGTTTGATTCGGTTCAAGGGTGCCCACATAGTCCGTCCTCTTAACTAGGGTAAATGGCTGAGACGGTTTAACAAACCCCTCAATAACAACGCTTTCTGCTTTCTCTCCCCCAATGTTCTTTACAGTGACGTAGATATTCACGTCCTTTCCCTGAACTGGCTCAGGCTTAAATTCAACCCTCTCTACCACTATATTCGGCTTCTCCTCAATAATAATAGGGATAGAGAGGTTCAGTTCTTTAAACTCCCCACTGGGATCTTTATACACTACAACGACTGGTATTTGATACGTCCCAGGTCTTGCATCCTTATCAATATCCACTTTAAAAGATGCTTTCGCAGAGTCACCTTGCTTAAGGGTGCCAACGTTTATAATCTGGTCACTGGTCTTGCTCAACTTGAAAGGATACGATGGCATAGGCTTAACCAACACGTACCTAGCTTCCCCACTTCCAATGTTTTCTACAGTGAATGCCACCTCAACATCTGAATTTCCAGGTAATACTCTTGATGGGGACGTAGAAACCCCACTAATTACGATCATTTCAGCGCCAGTAACATCTATACCAATTATTCGTTCATCAGAGAATTCCATATCATCGGGAGAAGACAGGTAAGCTAAAGATACCTTGAGAGGATAAACGTTATTCTCTAATCTGTCATTAGCCTTGAGCACGAAACTCAGTTGAATTGTCTGATTTGGAAGAATAATTCCGTCATATTTGACGTTGTCTTCTCCGACGGGTAAGAATGCTGGCATTCTTTCAATGGCAATTTCCCCTATTAATTGGTTTATTGCTGACTGTAAATTCTCCAAGATCTGTTGGCTCTGAGATATGGGAAGTGAGGATAGCTGAGATAAATCAATTTTCTGAATTTCCCTCCTAATTAAAACTTCTACAGGTATTATTTTAACTCTTAATCCCTTAGCGTAGCCTTCTCCTACGTTCTTTAGCGTTAACGTAACTCTAAAGGTCATTCCCGGCTCCACTTTTTTGGCTCTATCGTGACATTCTCAATCTCTATAAAAGCAGCCCTACGCCTTATAACCGTAGTAGAGAACGTAAATTCTTGAGTTATCTGCTCATTAGTATTTCCGGAGTAATATGTAACCCTTAATTTGAAAATGTAAGTACCTGTTTTCGCTGATTCATCAACGTGTAATTTGAACTCCTTAACAATAGTCTCGCCACTTTCAACGAATTTAGCGTAAAATGAATTTGATGATACTGGAGCAAATGGCCTTCCCTTTATATCTTCAAGGATTAGGGTGCCCAAAACATCTTTCGCAGTATCAGAACCTGAGTTTTTGAGCACAACTTTTACTGTGAAGTCTTCCCCAGGATAAACTACCTTGGGGATTGATTGATTCTCAACGATAAACGTTGCCTCGTAATCCCTCGCTATCGTAACTGCTGCGGAATCATAGAGCACCCTCTGTTCCAAGTTCTCCCCTGTTGTATAGGAGAAGTAAACTACGGTCAAGTACAGGGGATAGTCTCCAGGCCTAGCGTTCTCGTTCGCCTTGTAGCTAAATGTTATCACCTTATCCTCCCCAGGTTCAATGTAGTCAATAAATTTCATCGTAGTTCCCAATGGATATAGGCTACCCTGAGCCACTCCAGTCTGAGCAAGTGTTTGAGGTAGCACTGAAACAGCACTTTCCTCCCTGCTAGTGACCTTTGGGATTAGGGGAGTTGGAGATAGCATCACTGTCACGAACCTTACTCGTCTAGATCCTATATTCTTTAGGTGAACGTTCACATAGAATATTTCACCTGGACGTACCGTTCCTTTAACTTCTATTTTTGAAAGGAGTAAACCCTGAACCATAGAGACTCTCCATTTTATCGGGCCACTTATGCTAATTTTGGCCCCATTCGGGTAAACGAAGAGGGGAGTGATGTAGAGAGTTTCGCCATGATACTCAATCTTTACTGTCTCATTTACACCCACAGGCCTAGCGTTTGGTACTAATATTGGCTTAGCTATGTCATTTAGCGAGATCCCTAGCTCTGGATGCTCTTCAATAGTTTTAACTATAGCGTTCCAAACTTCCATTTGGGATGCAGAGGACAACCATCTCAAAAACTTGACATATTCAATTGGGTTATCTGGATCATAACCCAAGGTCTCCGCCATGGCTCTTAGGAAAGTTTGATTTGCAAGGAGTTGCTGAACTTTTTCAGGATCTGGCACGTATATCTTCGTTAAATTTGGACCAATCGGGTTCATATCTTCATCGAGGACTATAAACAAAACTTTCCACTCTCTGTCATTGATATCGTATACAACGTCCTTCACAATAACCGTGAGTGGACCAACCAAGAGATAGTCTCCTTTATCCACGTACCCCTCGAACAGTAGCTCAGGACCTTGAGCCCAACCGGGGGTAATTAGCATGCCTATTATCATCAAAATAGCAATTAGCTTACCCTCTTTCATCTTTCCTCCCTCCCTAGTTTTCTACCAAATTCAAGTTGCAATATAGCTGGAGTTACAAGATAAGCGGAAAACATTGAAGCGAATATTCCAACCGCAAGAACTTTACCAAAGTCATGAATCGCAGTAAGTTGGGCAGTTAACAAAGCGAGGAATCCACCCGCGGTTGTCAACGCACCCACCAAAATGCCAGGACCAACGCTCTCCATCGCAGTTATTATCGGCGTTTTATTACCCTCCCTTAACTCTTCTAAGAATCTGTGAGTTATGTGCATCCCATAATCAACCCCAAGCCCCACTATCATAGATACAACACCAGCTAAGGTTTGAGAGAACGGGATTCCTGCTAGTCCCATGTATCCTATCGTCCATAAAGCTCCAAGGAACATTGGCATTATCATGGCTACTGCAACTGTGGGCCTTCTAAAGATGAGAAATACAACGAGAACAACTATAATGGTTCCTATTGTCGATATCCTTCCGATCTCCTTGTCCACAAGATCACCAAGAACGTAATTCAAATATGCACCTCCAACAAGTTCAACCCTGGTGCTTGGTGGGAAGTTAGCCTGCTTTATTTGTTCCTCAAAATATTCCATTATTCTGTTAAACTTCCTCTGCGTTACACCTATGAAGTTACCTTTAAATTTCACAATCGTCATCGAGTAATCCGAAGAAACTAGGGAAGAATCTTTCAATGCCTCGCTTATCTTCTCTTTGTCCTGGGGTATGTAGCCGTACTTTTGCAACACCTCATCGGCTATGCTTTCCGCAGAGAAGACATTATTCGTATGGGAGTCCGCCTTAACTTCTCGTTCGAATCGCAATATTGCCCTGACGAGGGTAGGATCCCTTACATCCTCAGCCCTTATTAAAATGTCGACTTCGTCTTGACCGCCAAATTCCGACCTTATGTCTGCAAGAGCCTTTATCACAGGAAAATCCCTTGGAATCATTTTTTCGAGCCTGACCTCTGTTGTGACCTTTGTTAGTCCATAAAATGAGACTCCAGAGATTATTAAGGCTACCAGTAAAGCACCCCAGGGAAACCTCTTAATGCACCTTCCCCACTTGCTAAAGATGAAGGCTATTTTTCCTTCTCCTCCACCTATGGATATTATCTCCTCCTTCTTCAGAACCATCCTCCTGAAGTCCTCCTCAAGTATCGCAAGAGCTGGTGTTACTATGACGGCATTTAAAGCGGTAAGGCCAAGGCCCATAACTAGGGTTATGCTGAGCCTCTTGAGCGATGGAAGCGTTGAAATTGATAATGCAAGAAATCCAGCTATGGTCGTGAGGGCCGCACCCAACAAGGCCTTTCCGGTCTCAGCTATAGCCTCCTCCGCAGCTATTTCTGGAGGTTCTCCCTTGGCCCTCTCCTCATAGTACCTGTTCGTGATGTGAACACCGTAATCAATACCCATACCTATTATCATAGCACCGACTGTGCTAGTGGCGATATCCAGAGGAATCCCCAAGAGACCCATGAAGCCCAAAGTCATTACAACACCAAATATTAAAGGAATCAGTGGGACAAGCATTCTAATTGGGGATTTATAGAAGTACAACAAAATTAGTACTACTATTATTCCAGCAACGGCCATCGTCCTATTCATGTCATTTTGAAGCATTTCAAGAACTTTGTACGTTATCCCGAGATCCCCAGTGAGAACCACATCTACTCCATGGGGAAAGTTTGACCTCTTTACATATCCCTCCATGTCGTTGTAGACTCTGACGAGGGCTTTCTGGTTTCTCTCCCTGTTTATGTTAACTATGATAATTGTTGAGGAGTAATCTCCACTCACTAGCCCTTTTCTAGCATTTTCAGGAAGAACATTGAGAACAAAGTTTACCTCCTCCCTGTTCTTTGGGAGCCTTCCCAGGATTTGAACGCAGAGGTCAGCGATGCTGAAAGTATCAGTAACGTACTCCCTCTGCTTCAGCTCCTGTTCCAAATTGTACATTGCCTCTATTAACTTAGGATCCCTTATGTCCGAAACCTCTTCAGTGGACTTTATCTTTACGTATATAAGAGCAGAATCCCCAGTTCCAAACTCATTCTGCAAGATGAAATAGCTTTTCACGGCCTCCAAATCTTCAGGAAGTTGCTTAGAAAGATCACTCTCAAACCTAAGCTGAGTTAAGCCATAAGCCGATAGAATTAGAAGGAATAATGTTATTATCGCGAGCGAGTGCCTGTACGCAACTATCACCCTCGCGATCTTCCTCAGCATATTAACCACCAAACTTTTGGAAATTTTCGAAAGTTTTATAATTTCAGAAATTTAAAAATGTTATGGTGGTCACTTGTGGGTATTGAGGAGGCCAAGAAGATAATTATGGAAACGTTCGCTAACACCGCGAGGAGGCTTGGGCAGAGCGAGCTCATTGGGTACATTTATGGAGCCCTCTTCTTATCCGATAAGCCTCTCAGCTTGAGTGAGATAGCCGAGATGACCGGATACTCACTATCGCACGTGAGCTCAGCTATGAAGGTTCTCGAGGGAGTTGGTCTAGTTCAGAGAATAAAAAAGCCCGGAGACAGAAAGGCGTACTTTATTACAACCAAAAACTTTGGAGAGTGGAGAAGCTCTGCATTCTACGAGAACATTTTGCGAGATATAGAAGAAACCCGCAAAAACCTCCTGAGGGCTCTAAGTGAAATAACTGAGGAAACCCAGGAAGCCCAAAGGATAAAAGAAAAAATAAAGAAGGCCATAAGGAGGAACGAGACAACAAAAAAATTGCTACTCATAGTTATGAAATTTAAATCCGAGGAAGAGATACTTGAAACCCTTGAAAGATGTCTAAAGGAGAAATAAAGCCTTTCTTTATCGCGCTCAGCTCTAGCTTCCCCAGGGTCTTAGAAGACCTGCTAACGGGTCATACAAAAGGGACATTTGATCTTAGTTTAACTTATATTAACCTTTTCATTTTATCAAAAGCATGGCCAGAGCCCTTCTATACTCCCTTACGGTTCTCTGCTTTAAAATCTCCTTGCATCATTTTGTAACTCGTCTCTGTACCCTCTCCCTTGGATTAAGTAGCTGAGCTTTTCTTCGAAGTAACTGCTGTACAGAACCTCCCCTCTCTTTTCTTTAGTAAATTCATA
>QMUI01000050.1 GCA_003660485.1 Thermococci archaeon
AGAGTCTCCTCAATGCTCCTGTCCTCATCATAGCCCTGTGCAACGAACTCCCTCTCGAACCTATCAGCAAACTCTAGGTACTTCTTGTCAGTCTCGCTCAGAGCCTCCTCTCCAACTACAGCAACTAAATCTCTCAAGCTCCTGCCCTCAGCATAAGCAGCGTATAGTTGCTGAGCAAGCTGTGGGTGATCCTCCCTCGTCCTGCCCTTCCCTATACCGTCCTTCATCAGTCTTGAGAGCGAAGGTAGGACGTCAATTGGTGGGTAGATACCCTTCCTGTGAAGCTCTCTGCTCAGGACTATCTGGCCCTCGGTGATGTAACCTGTCAAGTCCGGAATTGGATGAGTTATGTCATCGTCCGGCATCGTAAGGATCGGCATCTGAGTTATCGATCCCTTCCTTCCTCTTACACGGCCGGCACGCTCGTAGATAGTAGCTAGGTCTGTGTACATGTAACCTGGGTAGCCTCTTCTTCCTGGAACTTCTTCTCTTGCCGCAGAGATCTCTCTCAAGGCCTCACAGTAGTTCGTCATGTCTGTGAGAATTACGAGAACCTGCATGTCATAGTCAAAAGCTAGGTACTCCGCAACGGTCAGAGCCATTCTTGGAGTGATTATTCTCTCAATCGCTGGATCATCAGCCAAGTTTAAGAACAACACAGCCCTCTCAATTGCCCCAGTCTCCTCAAAGCTCTTCTTGAAAAAGTTTGCCTCCTCGTAAGTGATACCCATTGCCGCGAAGACTACAGCAAAGCTCTCTTCCTCTCCGAGAACTTTTGCCTGTCTAGCTATTTGAGCAGCTAACTTATTGTGGGGCAGACCCGAGCCACTAAATATTGGAAGCTTCTGTCCCCTAACGAGGGTGTTCATTCCATCGATTGCCGAGATTCCAGTCTGGATGAAGTCCCTGGGATAAGCCCTTGCCACAGGATTAAGGGGAGCCCCGTGAACGTCCCTCCTGTCCTCCGGGATTATTTCAGGTCCGCCATCGATGGGCTTACCAATACCATTAAATATCCTTCCAAGCATGTCCATTGAAACTGGAACCTTTAACGTCTCTCCAGTAAAGCGAACGCTTGTAGTTTTAATATCGAGATCTCTCGTTCCCTCAAAGACCTGAACTATAGCCAGGTTTTCCCTAGCATCCAAAACTTGGCCTTTCCTCTTCTCACCGGTCTCAGTCTCTATCTCAACTACCTCACCGTAGGCTACTCCCTTTACACCTTCAACTATCATTAAGGGCCCATAGATCTTGCTTATCGTTGAGTACTCCTTGCTCATGATCATCACTCCCCATACTTCTTGAAGAGCTCCTCAAACTGCTCATTGGTCTTATCAATTAGGGCCTTAATCTTCTCAACATCACGCTCAAACTTCATTCTACCGATCTCTTCCCTGACTGGCAACTTTGCTATCTCCTCAAGTGGGACTCCCCTGCTTATTGCCTCCATCGTCTTCTCGTAGAAGTTGAGGAGAACCCTCATCATCGTTACCTGCTTCTGGGGTGGACAGTAGGTATCGACTTCATCGAAGGCGTCCTGCTGCAAGTAGTCCTCTCTGAGCATCCTTGCAACTAGCAGGATAGCCCTCTCCCTCTCTGGAAGGGCATCAGGACCCACAATTCTAACGATCTCCTGTAACTCAGCTTCCTTCTGCAGTAGCTCCATTGCCTTGTCCCTCATCTTCCTCCACTCTGGGTCAACGTTCTTATGCCACCAGCCCTGAATTGCATCTACGTAAAGGGAGTAACTCGTCAGCCAGTTAATAGCTGGGAAGTGTCTTCTTCTTGCTAGGTCCGCATCAAGGGCCCAGAAGACCTTCACAACTCTCAGGGTGTTCTGAACTACGGGCTCGGAGAAGTCACCGCCCGGAGGCGAAACTGCTCCAATTACACTAACGCTACCCACCCTATAGTCGCTACCCAGGGTTACAACTCTCCCCGCTCTCTCATAGAATTCAGCGAGCTTTGAAGCAAGGTACGCAGGATAACCTTCCTCACCAGGCATTTCCTCAAGTCTTCCTGAAATCTCTCTCAACGCCTCAGCCCATCTTGACGTTGAATCTGCCATCAAAGCAACGTCATACCCCATATCTCTAAAGTACTCCGCAATTGTAATTCCAGTGTAAATTGAGGCCTCTCTCGCTGCGACAGGCATGTTGGAGGTGTTTGCAATTAAAACTGTTCTCTCCATAAGTGGCTTGCCCGTGTTGGGGTCTTTAAGCTTTGGAAACTCCTCGAGAACATCGGTCATCTCATTTCCTCTCTCACCGCATCCAATGTAAACTACTACCTGGGCATCGCTCCATTTCGCCAATTGGTGCTGGGTGACCGTGTTATGGAGTAAAGTTGGCATATTGCCCCCAACGAAATTGTGGGTCTCAGTCGTTACATCGTAAACTTCCTGGGGCTCATCTATGTACCTTATCTCAACGATCTCATCGAAGAGAACGTGGCTAAGGTGGTTCTCGGCTATTTCCTCCATGCCAATGAACTTCGCAAACTTTCTGAAGGTCTCATAGCTCATGTTTTCTCCTGAAAGGTAGTTGTGTATCTCTATCCCAGCCTTCTTGAGCCTAGCGTACGGCCTTCCAATGGCCTCGTAGAGATCCTCAACGTCCACTGGAACAACGTCAATGCTTGTGTATCCCCTGCCTTCCCTCTCAACTCCAAGCTTCTCAAGGTTTGCTTTACCGCTTATAATTACCCTATAGTACTTCCTGCCACTCACTTCTTTCTCCCTTATTATAGCATATATACCGAGCTTGGCAAGTAGATAGCTTAGGCCGTAAGCGGCTTCCTCTGAGGCAGTTGCTATCTCTATCTCACCCTTCTTCTCGTTGTAGTGGCCGTCACAAGCTATGTAGGCCTTAATGAATGCCTCCACAACGCTTGGTTTGCTCATGAGAAGCTCCTTAGGAACTTTCCAGTTCCTCGCTTTCTTAGCCCCAAGAACTCCCAAAGCCTTGAAGAATTCCACTAAGGCCTTGCTGTGTATCAGGAGTGCCTTTACAGTTCTATCCCGCACTATCTTTCCTTCAACACCAAAGAGCTCCCTAGCGAGATCATTGGCCCTCTTAAGGAGAGCCTCATCGTTGTTGTATATAGCGACTGTCCTAGGCTTAAGGGTTCCGTCGGCAAGTAGATAGCCCAGGAACTCTGCTAGTTTCTCATCGAGAACTTCCGGTATTCTAACTTTCTTCGGAGATCTAACGTTGACCTCGACATTGAGCCTAACGTCTTCTCCGCCATCTATCTTCTTTGCAACCAAAATTCTGTCTCCCTTCTTTAGGTGCATTGCCATTACTTCCTCTATAACTAGCCCATCTTTTGTTACCCTGCCAGTGAATAGCTTGTGTATTGGGGTGACCTTTATCTTTCTACCTGTCCTGGTCTTTATCTCAACCATTCCCTGGGAGTAGCCCTTGTACACGTGCGTTGCCTTTATCTCAACGATCTTTCCATCCTTGTACCCATAGAGCGTTATTGGCTCATCAAGCTCAGTCCACTCCTCTCCTTCCTTAACTGTCTTCTTGCCCTTACCCTCAAGCTTCTCATAGAGCTCCCTGATCTTTATTAGACCGAACTCCTTCGTTAAGACTAGCGTATCGCCATCCACACACTTTCCGCTTCCGAAGGGTCCTGGAATAGCCGCAGTTCCTCCCTTGGCCTGTGGGAAGAACGTATCAATAACTCTCTGCCCTGTAATGAGCGGAATTTCTGGTGGGAGCTTCTCCTTATATGGTCTCTTCACTCTGACTGGCCACCTCTGATACATCTTTAATTCCTTGATCTCCCCGCTTGGAGTCTTAACCTTTGCAATGACATCTTCAATAGTATATTCTCCTTCATCGGCGATCTCAACTATCTCACCCTCTATCCCTGGGGGCACCATTATCTTGTGAACAATAATGCTGGTCTCGGGCACTTCACCGATAATATCCCCTCCAACGACCTTGTCTCCAACTTTAACCTTTGGAGTGAAGTGCCACTTCTTGTCCCTGGGGAGGGCAGGAGCTGTAATACCTCTAGCTATGAAGTCGCCACTCTTCTCCCTAAGGATTTCAAGAGGCCTTTGAATACCATCGTATATTGAGGTTAAAAGCCCAGGACCGAGTTCAACACTTAACGATGCTCCAGTTCCAACGACGGGCTCGCCAGGTCTAACTCCAGCCGTTTCCTCGTAAACCTGAATCACCGCCTTGTCTCCCTCAAGTCTAATGATTTCTCCTATGAGACCAAGCTCACCGACTCTAACGACCTCATACATCTTTGCTCCTTTCATCCCATCGGCAACTACGAGAGGACCTGTAACCCTAATTATCCTCCCTTTGGCTGGCATTTCCTTCACCTCTTTATCTCAACCCCTATCGCCCTTCTAACTATCTCCTTTAACAGTTCTTCCCCATAAATGGAACCAAACTTATCTGGGATTTGAAGTATGATTGGAAGGTTAACTTCAGGCAATTCACCTATCTTTTCAGCGAGTCTTTCAGTGATGAGTATAACCCCAATATCATCCCTCTCGACGAGTTCCTTCAGCTTATTTCTAGCTCTCTCAATCGATAAGTCCGAGAGGTCAAACTCATAAGCTTCATGAACCCCCGCAAGCTTGAATCCCACTACGGTGTCTTCATCTCCCATTACTACTATCTTCATGCTACCTCACCAACGAGTTCCTTGATCTTTTCGGGCTTTACGCCATCAACAATGAGCTTTGCAATTGCCCTTAGCTTCCTAACTTCCATTTCCCTCTCCAGGAGATACGTTAGAGCAACGCCAACACTCAGCGGATAGAACTGAGATAACTCTCTCATTCTGGTCAGCCTGTACCTCCTCATGGCCCTCTCAATTGCTTCGATATTGCCACTCTCAAGTTCCTCTCTGACATCTCTCATAACCTGGCCATATTTAGTTCCTTCGAGTTCTCCTATGGCCATTATGTGATCCTCAGCGTTTACCATAGCATCGAGGGTTGCCCTTGAGAGGCTCCCACCTTCAATTATCAGCCTCTTTAGGTTCTCTGGATGCATTCCAGCCATTTTTGCCCTGAGTATCGTTGATATGTTCCTTTCATCTATGAGCATCTTAACGAACTCAAGCAGTATCTCCTTCTCTTCACCTTTTCTTGAGTTTGCATATTTAAACAGCTTCGTGTAATAGTTCCTATACAGTTCAAGCTCAAACTCTTGAATACTTATCTCCTTAAGAAGAAGCCTCCTAAGAGGTTCTTCATACTCAGTCCCCTCTAGTATTACTAGTATTTCCTCCATAGTTTTTGCCTCGATTATCGCCTTCACCTTTGGAAGCATCTTGCCCGCAGGTATTATATAATCTTGGGCAGGTAAGCCATGGAGCTTCGCCTTTACGACGTTAGAGATGTTCCTAATATCAACCCCCTCTTCAAGTAGCTCAAAGAATCCCCTCACTCTCTTAGGCATTATTTTTACCATTAGCTCAAGCAAATCAACAAGCGAAAGTTCTAGTGCCATCTCAACGTTCCTCAAATTCACGTTCTCAAGGCTCGTCAGCCTTGGTCCATAGTCAGAATCTTCAAGGTTAACCACGAAATTCTGCAGGGTCCTACTTTCTGAAAGCTCAAGTATCCTTTGGTCTGAGAGCAGTCTAGCTTCCATTGCTTTTATCCTGGCATTTGGGTACGAGTAGGGAGTATACTTCCAGATAATCTGGCCGGTTTTATAGGCTACCCATGTAAGGACTACCGCTAACGTCGTGTCGAGTATCGCGGTTATCGTTGATACTTCCATTTGATTCACCCGAAGAGGACTTTTGCTATTTTAGATCTGATCTCACTTTCCATTCTCTCCATTCTCGCCTCGAAGGTGTTGTCTATCCTTATGTCTCCTGCTTCATTTTCAACTACAACCCCTCCAATGGTCTCTATTGCCTCCCCTATTTCTATTGAGACATCCCCAAGCCCAGCTTTCAGTTCATCAATCCGCGAAGCTATTAGGGAGAGTGTCGCCTCATTTGAGTACACCCTAATCTTCTTTTCTCCAAGCTCCTGGACTGCCGACTTCAGTAAGACTTTTATCGTTTCAAAGTACTCCTCCTGGGGGAGCTCCCTCAGCCTTTTCTTAACCTCTTCAATGACCTCCTGAATTAATTTCTCCTGCACGGCTAGTTTTTTTCTCCTTACTTCAAGTCTTGCATTTGCTATTATCCTCTGCTTTTCTAATTCGGCCTGAGTTTTTGCTTTCCTAAGTATCCACTCAGCCCTAGCCTCGGCCTTCCTCTTCGCCTCCTCTTTTATCTTCTTAGCCTCCTTCTGTGCCTCTTCTAGGATGTACTTTATCTTCTGCTCTGCTTCCCTGTTGATCTCCTGTATTATTAGCTCAGCTCCAGACATTTTTGTGTCCTCCTAAAAGGATAAAGGATCAGAGGCTCATGATCAGTATTATTGCTCCAACGAGACCAAATATTGCCATCGTCTCTGCCATAGCAGCAAAGATAAGGTTCTGGGTAAATGTCTTGGGGTTCTTGCTGACTGCACCAATGCCAGCACTTGCAATGATACCCTGTGGGATTGCCGAAAGCCCCGTAAGACCAACTAAAAGGCCTGCA
>QMUI01000051.1 GCA_003660485.1 Thermococci archaeon
GCTTCTGCCTCTCTTATTGCCTTTAATGCTTCTTCATGCACCCTCCTGTCGGGATAAGTTATCGTTCCATCGATATCAATTGAGATAGCTCTAATCTTCATCTAACCACCTTCACCACTATTAAACTAAGGTTTTTAAATTAACAACTGAAGAAATTTAAAATGGTCGGAACCCAGGAGATGAACCGAAACCGGCAACGGGAGTAGGTAATCCTGGCGTTCCGTTGGGGCGATGGCGCCCGCCCGGGGCTTCGAGCCCGAACCGCCTCCCGTCGGGAGGCTGATGGCGCCTGTTCTGAAAGCTTTACGGGAGGCGAGAGTATGGGCTCGAAGCTAGAGGAGTCTATTAACTTAGAAAAGGTGCTCGAATATGTTGAGAGGAGAAGGCACGATGACGGAGGGTATTGCTTCGTATCCCAACTAGCCGATACAAACATAAATGACACGTACTATGCCGTAAAGATCTACACCCTATTAGGAATAGAAGTTCCAAAGAAGGAGAAGACAATAGAGTTCCTCTATAACTCGGCACAAATGCAGACAGCAACCGTTGGAGTTGCAATGGCCATCGAGGCCCTAGCAATCCTAGGGGCCAAGGATTTAGCCAGGGAAAAACTGGAACTGCTGTTTAAAAAGTACAATCCAGTAAAAGGAAAATTCGCGGTTGGATTAGGAGGAAGCGAAGAGTTTGGAACGGCAACACCACTTGAAGCAACCTACTGGGCCTTCAGAGCTATGGAATCCGTAGGTTACAGACCATCCCCAGAGATGAAGGAGAGAATGATAGAATTCATAATGCAATACAAAATTAGAGATGGTTTCGGTGTAGAGCGTCCAACGACAACGATGACTTACCAGGCATTATACTCACTTAACTTCCTGGGGCAGAGAATTGATACTGGGCATTTTGAGCTCTGCGAAGTCTGCGGGGACAGGGGAGGTTTCACAGAAGTTCCCAACTCTCTGCCCCCGTACATAGAGCCAACGTTCTACGCATTAAGAGGACTACAGATGCTCGGAAAGAGAGCCACGTGCATAAAAAGGCACATCAAGTTCATAAAGGCTCTGCAAAACCCAAATGGAGGATTCAGGAGAAGTTATGAGCTAGGAATTTCAAACTTCCAGAACACGTACAGGGCACTTGCAAGCTTAGATGTTCTTGTAAGGTGGTTATGATGGAGATTTGGGTATCTGAAGAGGATGTAGAGTTAATAAAAGCCAACAAGGAGAAGATAGAACAAGTTCTTAGGTCAAAAGATAAACTCCGGAGGCTCCTTCTTTCCCTCAAATTTAAATTTCTTAGAGAACGGAGGTCTGCCTTAGAGGATAGGCTAAACAAAGTTTCCGAAGAGTATGAAAGACTCACAAGATTCTATATGCAAGCAGAAAGGGACAAGGTAAAAATGATGGAACTAAGGCTTAAGCTCCACATGGAGAATGAAAAGTTAAGGAGGCAACTAAATGAAAGTCGTATTCAAAGCAGGTAGGTGGAAGAAGGTCTCTATAGACGTTCCCGAAAAATCCTAAAGATGATAGAGGAAAGTGAGTTCAAGCTAATTGAGGTAGTAAAAGCTATATGCAATGGAGAACCTGAAAATAAACTCTCAAATGATAATTTTGGAAAGATAGAAAGATTAGAGAAAGAACTCTTCGAATTAGAAGGTAAATGGTCCTCAATTCGATTCAAATCCTATCAACTGGCCTTAGATAATAAGAACTTAGCGATTCAACTCTCGGGCATGATAGCCGAAAATGCAGGGCTTAGGAAAATGCTTGGATTAAAGGAAGGGGACTATCGAGAAGCTAAGAACTTATAAAGAGGTACCTAGTATTCACTGGGACGAAGAATGGTTCTAGCGGTAAAAGTTCCCAGGACTGAAGGAGAGAAAGTCAGAAAAAAACTACTTGAACGTGGCGTGCTCGATAGGAGGTATAGGATAAAGGTCGAAGAGGATTACATTTTCATTCCTGTGACTTCCAAAGTTGAGGAATTTGAAATTGTTGATATTGAGCTTGAAGAAGCAGAGAGAAAGCCTCACAATTACAGAGAGGTAGTAAAGATACCGGAAAGCCTACGGAAATTCCTCCCAAGCTCCTTTGACATAATAGGAAATATAGCGATAATAGAGATACCCGAGGAGCTTAAAGGGTACGAGAGGGAAATTGGAGAGGCTATAATAAAGGTTCACAAGAACGTTAAGGCAGTATTTATGAAGGGAGGAAGAGTCAAAGGAAAATATAGGGTCAGGGAACTCATTCTCATAGCAGGAGAAAATAGCACTGAAACCCTTCACAGAGAAAATGGGATAAGGCTGAAGCTTGATGTAACTAAAGTTTACTTCTCCCCCCGCTTGGCAACTGAGAGAATGAGAATATTTAACAAGGCAAAGAGTGGAGAAGTTGTTCTTGATATGTTTGCGGGCGTTGGTCCCTACTCAATATTGCTAGCAAAAAAAGTGAAGGTGGTTTTTGCCTGCGATATAAATCCCTGGGCCATAAGATACATGGAGGAGAATATAAGGCTGAACAAGACATGGAACGTCATTCCGATCCTGGGAGATGCCAGAGAAATTGCAGGAAAAGTCAAGGCAGACAGGATAATAATGAACCTACCAAGATCCGCCAAAGACTTCCTGAGAGAGGCATTCACAAGCGCGAAGGACGGGACAGTCATCCACTACTATGGGTTTGGGCCAGAGAAAGACCCCTTCGGTGAGCACATTAATGTCATTAGGAAGATGGCCCAAGAATTTAATGCAGATGTTAAAATATTGGACAAAAGAATAATAAGGAACTACGCCCCCAGGCAGTACAATATAGCTATAGACTTCAAGGTTACCTTTTCATAAACCAGCTCTCTAGCGTTGATTGTTTTCCTGCCTTTACTGCCTTTTTAAGCCTCTCCAATCCATTTTTAACTCTTTCTTCGCTAAAATCATGCTCATCGCACAAAAACTTTAGGATTCCCTCTTCATCAGGTTCCTTCCACTGCAACTTATACTCATCAGTCACCGGGGGATTGAGGAAGAACTCCTTGATGGCATATAGGTCAACCTCACTTTGCTTCTGAAACCTGGCCAAGGGATCCTTTGAATGCCTAACTATCTCCAATGCCTTCTTTGGCCCTATTCCCTTTATTCCTCCAGGGTTATAGTCTGTGCCAACGAGAATAGCCAGCTCAATAAGTTTCTCCCTTGTAAGCTTCAGTGAGGAGAGAACTTCATCAAGCACAACAAGCTCAGGCTTAACTTCCACGTAAACATTTCTCCCAGGGAGCTTCCTCTTTCCAGTTATTGTCAGGTTCCTGACCAGCCTGGGGGTTCCAAATAGAAGTGAGTCATAATCTTGGCTCGCTGAAGCATAAACCCGACTCTTAGATGCCATATAAGCTGCCTGGGCTTCACCCTCACTTGGAGCCTGAACAACAGGAATGCCCATCAGCTCAAGTAACTTTTTTGCATCCTCAATCAACATTTCGTTAACTTTAGTGGCCCTCTGAGCGTACTTTCTCGCCTCCTCTATATCACCCCTCGCAAGGGCTTCCCTCCACTTAACTTCTGCCTCTTCTCTTGCCTCCTTCCTCTTCTCAAGCTCCTTCTTTTTAAACTCTGGAGGTTTTCCGTCAAAAACATAAGCTGGCTTAATGCCCGCCTCCATAAGGTTTATAGTCCTGTAGAAGAGACCGCTGAGGTGGGAAGTTATCCTGCCTTTGGAATCCATGAGGGGAGTACCGTCCCTCTGCCTTATCGTTGAGAGGAATTGATAAATCGCGTTGAGGGCATCAATGGCAACTTTCCTGCCGTATAGACTCTCGAGCTCTATCTCCTTCTTAGGAATTAACTCACCAATAGGAACGCCCATAATATCACCTCAGCCTACCGGTGTGCTCATCACCCCCTCAGATGAGGGGAAGGTTCATCATCTAATCTTACCTTAAATTCGGGGGATTATTAAGTTAATCATCATTCAAGCTGTTCTTCGTTAAGTTAACATATATCCACCCAAGCACAAATATCACAGCCGAAAAACCAAAAAGGACTTTGAAGTCGTACATTTTTCCTACCATGATCTTCCTCACTATTGCCACTATCCCCAATTCAGCGATTCTCTTCATGCTTACGTGATGCTCCTTCAAGTAAAGGGAGAGAAGCTCGTACATTTCAAGCAAAATCAAGACAAGTAGGAAATTCTCCAGCGCCAATTCAAGGTTTCCAGATAGGAAGGGAAGTAGCGTTTTATATAATGCCACGCCAATGAACCCTATTATGATTATCTCCAGCAGGCCAACAATGACGTCGAACACCGAAGTTAACACTGAAATAATCTCCCCACGCATTGTAAAAAAGTTAAAAAAGAGTATTTAAGCCTTAGCGTAGAGCCAGCAGGCAACGTAATGATCCTTTTCAACTTCAACCATTGGAGGCTCTTCTTTGTCACATAGCCCTGCCTTGGCGTAGGGACATCTTGGGTGGAACCTGCAACCCTTCGGTGGATTTATTGGACTTGGGGGCTCTCCAGTAACCTTCATCCTTTTCTTTTTCATTTCCCTAGCAATATCTGGATCTGGTATCGGTATAGCCGAGAAGAGCATCTGAGTGTACGGGTGTAGTGGGTTTTCAAAGATCTTATCTGCAGGACCCACCTCAACAAGCTTGCCCAAGTACATGACTCCCATCCTGTCGCTCATGTACTTTACGACACCTAGGTCGTGGCTAATGAATAGATATGTGAAGCCATGTTTTTCCTGAAGTTCTTTCAATGTGTTTAAGATGTTAGCTTGAACTGAAACATCTAGAGCTGAGGTAGGCTCGTCCAAAACTATGAACTCAGGTTTTAGTGCCAGTAATCTAGCCAAGGCTATTCTCTGTCTTTGACCACCAGAGAATTCGTGGGGGTAACGATAGAGGTGCATCTCATTTAGCCCAACGCTCTCTAGTAGCTTTATCACGAATTCCTCAGGATCATCAACCTGGATTCCATGGAATCTAACGGGCTCCATAATTATTTGGAATACAGTCTGTCTAGGGTCAAGGGAGGAATAAGGGTCCTGAAACATTATCTGGGCTTTTCTTCTAAACCACTTCAACTCTTCTCCCTTTAGTTTCGTAACATCCTTGCCCATAAAGATTATTTTGCCACTAGTCGGTTCTATTAGTCTGAGAATTGTTCTTCCGGTAGTTGTTTTACCACAGCCACTTTCTCCAACTAAACCGAAAGTCTCACCCTTCTGTATCTCAAAGCTTATCCCATCTACAGCTTTAACCCATCCAACTGTCCTAAGGAGCCCTCTTACTGGAAAGTATTTCTTTAGATTCTCAACCTTAAGTACTGGCTCGCCCATTTATATCACCTCAGTAAAGATGACAGGCAACAAAGTGACCGGGCTCAATTTCCTTCATCTCAGGTACTTTCTGTTTGCATATCTCCATAGTCCTAGGACATCTTGGATGGAACCTACATCCCGAAGGTGGCGTAATTAGATTGGGAACTGTTCCAGGTATAGCCTCCAACTTCTCTATCTTTGTCATTGGATTAGGTACCGCCTTTAGCAGACCCTGGGTGTAGGGATGTAGGGGATTCCTGAATATCTGATCAACACTTCCAATTTCAACGATTTTTCCTGCGTACATAACAGCCACTCTATCAGCGGTCTCCGCAACAACTCCAAGATTGTGGGTAATTAAAATAATTGTCGCCTTATATTCCTTCTTCATCTTCTCCAATAATTCGAGAATCTGAGCCTGAACGGTAACATCTAAGGCCGTTGTTGGCTCGTCAGCTATTAGTATCCTCGGATTATTTGAAACTCCAATTCCAATGACGACTCTCTGCTTCATTCCTCCTGAGAGCTCGTGAGGATAGTTATTTACTCTCCTCTCTGGATCAGGTATCAAAACAGATTTGAGAATTTGAACGGCCTTTTGAATGCCCTCCTTTATATTCTTAATCTTTCCATGTACCTCCATGGCTTCAGCTATCTGATAGCCAACGGTATAGAGTGGGTCTAAAGAGGAGTGGGGATCCTGAAAGATATATGCTATTTCATTTCCCCTGATTTCCCTTATCTCCTCTTCACTCAGCTTTAAGAGGTCGACAACACTTCCATCTTCTCTGTAATACAAAACTTGACCCTCAACAATCCTTCCTGGGCTCTCAATTAGTTGGGTGAGGGCTCTAGATGTAACACTCTTTCCACACCCAGTTTCACCTACTAAGGCAAATGTTTCACCTTTGTATACATCAAATGAAACCTTCTCTATTGCTTTTACAATTCCAGCATAAGTATAAAAGTGGACGGTAAGATTTCTAACTTGGAGGATAGGTTCAGGCACCCTCCTCACCCTCCTTTTGCTTCTTAACTTTGAATTCTATACTCCTTCTCGTCCTTGGATCGAGGACATCTCTCAGACCGTCACCAAGTAGGTTCCATCCCAAGGCGGTTAGCAGAACTACTAGCCCCGGATAAAAGACAAGCCACCAGCATCTTGGGAA
>QMUI01000052.1 GCA_003660485.1 Thermococci archaeon
CCAAACTCAAGAACAGACTCAAACTCAACAGACAAAAAAGGTAAAGGTAGCTATTCTCTTTGACGTTGGAGGTAGGGGTGACTTAAGCTTTAACGATATGGCGTACCTTGGGGCTGAAAGGGCGAAGAAGGAGCTCGGCGTCGAAGTAGAATACATGACCCCAAAGTCAGTAAATGACATGGTTCCTCTCCTCGAGCAACTTGCTCAGAGCGGGGAATATGATCTTCTCGTTCTCGTTGGCTTCCTTTGGACTGATCCACTAAACAAGGTCGCCGACAAATATCCTGATCAGAAGTTCGCATTGATAGATTCAACTACCGGAAAGGTAAGGCCAAATGAAGTCGATATACTGTTCAGGGAGCAGGAAGTTGCTGCCCTAATGGGCGTGATTGCCTCGGGAATGGCCTACGAACTTGGTGGCGATACTATTGGTGCGGTTGCTGGAATGGATATTCCCCCGCTTTGGAAGTTCCACATTGGTTACCTCTTCGGGGCTAAGTACTTTGAGAAGAAGACTGGAAAGCCAGTAAAGTTACTTTGGCAGTACACTGGAACGTTTGGAGATACTCAGGTTGGATACAACACGGCGATGCAACTCCTTCAGCAGGGTGCAAAGGTTCTCTATGGATTAGCTGGTTTAACTCACGTTGGAATGTTTAACGCTATAATTGACTGGAACGAGCAGGGCAAGGGTAAGGCCCTCGCAATGGGTCAGGATGCTAGTCAAGAATGGTACGCACCAAAGTACATTCCGATAAGCGGTGCAAAGAGAGTTGATGTGGCCGTGTACGATGCCATAAAGATGGTCGTGGATGGTACTTGGAAGGGCGGAATAATAACCCTTGGGCTCAAGGAAAACGGGGTTGGCTATTGGGATCTTGAGGGGGTTAGGCAGTTTGCGGAATTCGCGGCTGAGGCAGGGAAGCTTAAGGGAATGACTCCAGATGACGTCGTTAGGATCGTTAAGGAGGAAAGGGAGAAGTACATCAAGCCGAACGTTTGGGATATCGTCAATGAACTTGCAGAGAAGATAAAGAATGGTGAGATAGTCTTTAAGACCCCGAAGACTCATGAGGAGTACGAGCAGATCATTAAGGAGCTTCAAAAGGGTAACTTAAATGCGGCCCTTGAGAAGGGTTCCGTTGAGTGACCTAAGCTTTTTATCCTCTCTCTTCTTTTTACCCTCAGGTGCATCCCATGCATGCCGTTGAGATGAGGGATATCGTTAAGGTTTATCCCGACGGTGTCGTTGCCTTAAAGGGTGTCAACTTAACAGTGGAACAGGGAGAGATCCATGGTCTTCTCGGGGAAAATGGGGCAGGTAAGTCCACGCTTATGAGGATTCTCTATGGAGAAATAAAGCCTACAAGAGGCACGATAAAAATATTTGGAGAGGAAGTTAACTTTACTGGGCCCTGGGATGCCATAAAAAAAGGTATTGCAATGGTCTACCAGCACTTCACGCTTGTTCCAACTTTTACGGTTCTCGAGAACTTGTACTTGGCAATGCTTTCCCTAAATCCAAAGGTCACAATAGACGAAGTTGAAAAGATGGCAAAAGAAAAAATGAAGGAGTTAAACTTTGAAGTTCCCCTTGATGAAGTCGTTGAAGAACTCCCGGTTGGCGTTCAACAAAGGGTTGAGATACTAAAGGCCCTCCTTTCAAATGCTAAGATCTTGATCTTGGATGAACCTACCTCCGTTTTGACACCGATAGAGACCGAGGATCTCTTTAGGACACTAAGGAAGCTTAAGGAAAGCGGAATAACGGTGATTTTTATCACCCATAAACTCAGAGAAGTAAAGGAGATAACGGATAGAGTTACCGTGCTGAGGAGGGGAGAAGTCGTTGGCGTTGCCGAAACATCAAAGGTTTCTGAGAGGGATCTCGCTAGAATGATGGTTCAGAGAGACGTTGTAATGGAGATAACTAAGAAGCCCCCAACCCCAGGAGAAGTCCTTCTCAAGGTTGAGGATCTTTGGGTGAAGGATGATAGGGGATTAGATGCAGAGAAAGGTGTTTCGTTAGAGGTCAGGGCTGGGGAGATAGTTGGAATAGCTGGGGTTCAAGGAAATGGTCAGAGGGAACTCGCCGAGGCATTGGCCGGAATAAGGGTTGCGGAAAAGGGTAAGATTACCCTTTTAGGTGAGGATATAACTAATCTCCCGGCCGATGAAAGGTACAAGTTAGGTCTGGCTTACGTTCCAGATTCAAGGAAGGTTGGTCTCGTGTACGATATGAACATAGTTGAGAACGTCGTCCTAACGAACCTCGATAGGGTGACATCTACAAGGAGGATTCTCTGGAGAAAGGCTTCCGAATTAGCGGGACGGATAGTTAAGGAGTTCGAAGTGCTAGTTCCTTCCTTGAATACTCCGGTTAAGCATCTGAGCGGAGGTAATCAGCAGAAGATAATGGTTGGTAGGGAAATCATTAGAGAGCCTAAGGTCTTCATAGTCTCTGAACCCACCCAGGGACTTGACGTAGGGGCTACTGAGTTCATTAGGAAAACGATATTAAAGTTGAGGGATGAAGGCAAGGCCATTCTGCTTATCTCTACGGACCTTGACGAGATACTCCAGTTAAGCGATAAGATAGCCGTTATCTACGAGGGTAGGATAATGGCTTTTGATAAGAGTGAAGAGTTCACGCTTGAAAAACTTGGGCTCCTAATGGGTGGTGTCAATGTCAAGGCATGAGGTAATCATTGAGGTTTCAATTTCGCTCCTAATCGCGTTTGCCACTGGTGCATTAGTTTTGGCAATCCTAGGCTTTAACCCCGGTGAAGTGTATTCAGTCTTGTTCAAGTATGGATATAGCAACTTGAACTACCTCTTGAGCAAGAGTGCTCCCTATATAATGGCTGGTTTAGCCTTTTCAATTCCAGCCATTGCAGGAGTTTTCAACATAGGTGGAGAAAGTCAGCTATATGTTGGGGCCTTCTTGGGACTGTTAACTGCGTACTATACTGGGAATCCGATATTGGCCCTGATAGTTGGAGCATTAGCTGGGGGAGCATTAGCACTTTTTATAGCTTTATTAAGAGTTTATAGGGGGATAAATGAGGTAATAACGGCGATAATGGTTAACTGGATATTCTATTACCTCCTCGCATATCTGATAGCTGGTAAGTTCTACAACCCCCAGTACTCTCATGAATCCGTTCCCGTCCCTCCAAGCGCAAGGGTGCCATCGCTTGCGATCTTCGTCATAGCAGTTGCCGTAGCGCTGGCTTATTACTATCTGCTGTACTTCACTGACCTTGGTTATAAACTGAGGGTCTCCGGAATATCCCCCGCATCGGCAAGATACGCTGGCTTTGAGCCTGCAAAGTCGGTTCTAACGTCGATGTTACTTGCGGGAATCGCTGCGGGACTTGGAGGTGCTCTTTTGGTTCTTGGCATAACGTACAGCATAGATGACACCTTAACCGCTATTTACGGAATAGGTTTCATGGGAATTGGGATAGGTCTCCTGGGGAGGAATCATCCAATTGGGATAATATTCTCCTCAATATTCATGTCCGGCCTCGTGATAGGAGGACAGTGGGTGGAACTTAAGACGGGAGCCCCTCCAGAACTTGCCGATACGTTAATAGGTGTCATAGTTATCGCGTTGGCCGTTCCTTATGCCTACTCTATGCTTGTGAGAAAGATTAGGAGGGAAGCAAAATGATCGGTGACATCCTTAACATCCTCTCAAACACGCTCTTTTCGATGGTTCCCCTAACTTTGGCTGCGGTGGGTGAGATAATAACCGAAAAGGCAGGGGTTGTTAACATTGGGCTTGAGGGTATATTCATGCTTTCCGCGTTCACATCCACGGTTGTCACGTTTTATACAGGAAATCCTTACCTTGGCCTGCTCCTTGGTTTATTGGTTGGAGCCTTGGCTGGCGTGTTGCATGGGGTGATAAGTGTTTACCTTAAGGGTGACCAGATAATCGCTGGCGTTGGTTTCAATTCCTTCGCCTATGGAATTAGTCTCCTCTCATTGGTTGCATTATGGCATGGCCATGGTTCATCTCCAAGGGTTAATAAAATCGTAACGCTGTCATTTGGCGACTTTTCATTTTCTCCCCTTGCCGTTGTGGCGATATTGGTAGGAATCCTAGCATGGTGGTGGCTTGAAAAAACGCCTAGCGGTTTGAAACTTAGAGCTTGTGGTGAAGATCCCAAGGCCGCAGAGGCGATGGGAGTGAACGTTTACAGGACAAGATTTTACGCCACGGTAATTGGAGGGGCACTTACGGGACTGGGCGGAGCATACTTAGTGGTTGGTTGGATCGGACAGTTCACCAAGTTCATTTCTGCTGGAAGAGGTTTCATAGCCTTGGCGAACGTTGCATTTAGTAACTGGAATCCATTAATGGCGATAGTTGGTGGTTTGATCTTTGGCTTCTTCGATGCCTTATCGATATACATCCCAATAAAGATTCAGGGGATGACTGGAAGGGTAATAACGGCAGAATCAAACCTCTTCAGAACGATTCCTTATGTGGCCACGTTGGTAATAGTAGCGATAATAATGAAGAAAGTTAAGACCCCAAGAGCTCTTGGAAAACCGTACATCAAGGAGTAAGCTGAACTTTTATTTCTTCCCTATTAAAACTCTTTTTAAACGCCTCAACACCATCATCAAGCTTGAAAGTTGAGGTAATCAGAGGTTTGACCTTAATCATGCCTGATCTTATAAGGTCAATTGCCTTCTCAAATGGTCCACACCTGCTCCCTACTATCCTAACCTCTTTAACAACCATGAGGGTGTAGTCGAAGCTTACCTGAGCTCCATGAGTGGACTTAGCTGCGATAACTCCCCTTGGTCTCACAAGCTCCAAGGCCAAGTTAAGGGCATTAGGGCTTCCTGTGGCCTCCACCACGTAGTCAAACCCCTGTCCTTCTGGCGTTTTGCTCTTCGCGTATTCCCTTGCCTCCTCAACCGTAATGACATCAACGAACTTCTCCGCTATCTTCCTCTTCGGGGAATCTTCCCTTGCTATTGCAACGACGTTAGGAGTTATCAGCCTGATAAGTTGGGCAGAGAGAAGACCTATGGCTCCTATTCCCAGGATGGCAACCCTGTCCGAGGGTTTTAGCGGTTGCATTTCGAGCATCTCAACTACCGCGGCCAAGGGCTCAACAAAAGCCCCCTCTCCCCAGGATAAACCTTCTATGCTGTGAAGGAGGTGAGGTTTAGTCAGAACATACTCCGCCATTCCGCCATCAATGCTGATCCCTATTGTTTCCCTGTACGGGCAGTGTGTAGGCATTCCGTGTTTACAATACCAGCACTTCTCGCAGTTGACGTTTATTTCAGTTGTGACTTTCATTCCTTCGAGGTGCTCCATTCCTGGGGCCTCGTCAACTATTCCGGCGATCTCATGTCCAGGGATAAGGGGTAACTTTGGTGGAACGTACGTTCCCTTGTAGAAAGCCTTGTCTGTTCCGCAGATCCCTGCCCTCTTTACTCGGATTCTAACCCACCCTTTATCGGGAGCTGGATCCTCAACTTCTTCAAGCTTTATCTCCCCCGGTTTATGGAGAACGAGAGCTTTCATTTTACCACCTTCATTTCGAGGCCTTCTTCTTCAAGGTTTATCGATTTAAGGACTTTGACAGTTCCATCGTCTTCTACCCTTAAGACCCTAGTAGCTATCTCCTCAAAGAGCGCAAGGTACCTTTTCTCAGTCAGTTCATAGTTCATGAAGACGAATGCAGTCCTTAGAGGATTGCCTATGAGCGTTGTTGGTACTGCGAGAACTTCGTTGAGAAGGTAGGGATCATAATCGTACCTTGCGAGGAGCTTTTCATGGTTTAATGTAACTGCTATCGCTCCTGGGACTTCTTTGTAAGTTGATACAAGTGTCTTGAAGAAGTTTATCATTAAAACTACTGGATCCTTGTACGGATCCATATCGAGTATTATTTTGCCCCACCTAGAGGAACCACCAACTTTAATTCTCTTTATCTTCTCCGTGGGGATTTCTTTACCTGAGAATTTTAACCATCTAATCACGTGAAGTCCAGAGTCAAGAAAGTCAGTTACCACAAGCCTTTCCCATCTTCCTTCCCCGATTTTGTAGAATATCTCTGGATAGGGGGATAGTGAGGAGTACTCCACCAATACTATCTCTCCAGGTTTGGCTAATCTAACGTACTCCTCAATCTCCATTCTTTATCACCTAACGAGCACGTTTTGGTATTTGTCTATCCTCAAAACGTAGTCTGCAACCTCTTCGAGCCCCTTCCTGAAGTATGTTGACGATGCACCTATGTTGAGAAAGAGAAATGCAACTCTCCCTGACTCTTGTAAGTGCCTCCTTCCTATCACTTCAAAGTACGCTTCGATCTTTGTAGTGTCTGGCTTTATCTGATTCAAGAACTTGTGAAGGCCCAGGATGATTAGCATTTTCCTCTTCTCGCTTGAAATTTTCTTGTAGATC
>QMUI01000053.1 GCA_003660485.1 Thermococci archaeon
CATAGAGGCTTCCCCAGTATGGTATCGAGATTGGTACTTTGTCCTCTATTATAAGGGGGTTTATGCCTAAGCTCCTTACCCCCTTGGGTAGCCTTTGCGCTGGCTCTATTGAAACTACCTCTTGATCATAAACTTCTATTCCCTCAACCCTGATTGTAACTCCCCTACTTATCCTACCTCTTAAGGGAAACACTTGGAGGAAGATTCTATCTTCCTCTATATCCCAGCTTGCCGTAATTCCCGTATTGCCTTTAATGTAAAACATTGTGAAGTACCTCTCGTCTTCTTCCTCGGAGGAAAAAGAAAAGCCAAGCTTGCCAAGCGCTCTTCTTATGAAGTTTGGTTTGGGGAACTTGTCGTAGTGTAAGATATACTCACCAATCCACCCTGCAAGGGCCATAGAGTAACCTACATAAACCTGCCTCTGAACTCTCAAGTATGCTATCCCAGGGATGAGCTTCATCACTTGGAGTTCTCACCCAGGTATATACACTTTTCCCTGAATCAAGAGGTAAAGGAAGTAGGCGTATATCCCTAATAGTACTGTAGCGGTTTTCCTTCCGACTTTGTGATTTCTAAATAAGGAAACCGTTAGGACGAGCATTACAATTAACGTTATTGGCATTACAACCCTTGTTATTGATTTATCGACAATTATAGGCCTTATAACTGAGGCTATTCCAATAACCATGAGTATATCAAGGATGTTTGCACCGATTATGTTGCCGACGCTCACGTTGGGTATCTTTTTAAGGGTCGCCGTAAGTGAGTTCGCCAACTCAGGAAGTGATGTTCCTATGGAAACCAAAGTCACACCTATTACGACTTCGGGAATTCCCATAGCCCTTGCAATTTTCACCGCACTATCCACAACTAATTCGGCTCCAACTATTACCATTCCTCCTGAGAGGAATAGGATAAGTATCTCTTTAGCTACGCTACCATTGCCCCCTTCTATCTCCTCTAGGGTAATATGCTTCTTGTACAGGTATCCCAGGAAGAGTAAGTACAGAATTATTAGGGTCATGCCATCAATCCTAGATATTACTCCATCCGCCATTAGGAGCCAGGCGTAGAGTGAAACGCCTAGCATTATAAGGGAGTTTTCACTGGCAATTTTATCCACTTTAAGAGGCGTTATCATTGCAGAAACCGCAAGAATTAGAGCTATGTTTGCTAGGGCACTTCCTACGGCGTTTCCCAGGGCTATTCCGCTGTTGCCCTTATATGAGGAGATGGCTGAAACCGTAACTTCTGGTAAAGTGGTCGCTATGCTAGCCAAGACTAAAGCTATTAAAAACTCGCTAATCCCAAACGCCCTAGCTATTCTTGTTGCGGCTTCAACAAATATATCACTCCCCTTTATGAGAAGGATAAGCCCGACTACAAATATCACTATCTCAATCATTTTACCTCCCACTTTCGGTTTCATGGGTGGAATTTTAAAAGTTGGCGTGGCCTAGGGCTCAAAATTAATTGCACTAAGCTCTAGCTTACCTGGAGAATGTTGATTACTACGGGGAACTTCTCTAAATACATTCAAATCCCTAAGTCTTTCAGTATCTTTTCTATGTCCTTTAACTTGTCTTCTTCTTTCTCTTCCTCAATTTCAATGTTTCCTAGGGTTGTTATGAGCTCCTGCACTTGCTTTTCAAGCCTTTTAAGTTCTTCGAATTGTTGCCTTAATTTCTCATAGAACTCTTTCTCTATTGGCGTAACTGGAATTGGACTCTCTATTTTTTCCGCTATTCTATCTAATTGACCTGTAAGCTCATATATTGCCTTGTGCACCCTTATAAAGCTTTTCTCTGGGCTTAATTCCTTTCCATCTTCGTTCATTGGTAGTTTTAACCTCTTTATTCCAACTATGACGGATGTTATAGTGGAGTATACTTCATCCTCCGGAACCGAAATTACTGCAAGCTTCCTTAGCTCCTTAAGCAGTTCTATTAGGGTCTCTTTCAGCTTTTCGAACTCTTCAACACCCTTCCCAGTTAGTACATATACTTTAGCTAGGTCCCTTAGGGATAAAAGAGCTCTCTTTGCCTGTAGTAGACCTTCTTGGATTCTTTCGGGTGGAAGGTCTATAGTTAGGGTGAGGAGATCAAGGAACTCTTTGAGTTCCTGCTCTTTTCTTTCTTCAAGCGTCTGCTCAAACTTCTCGATTTCCTCCTGTAGCTCTTTGAGAACCTCTTCTTTGAGGGAGTCTTTAACTTGTTCCCTCAATATTTCTGGATCTAACTCTCTCAACTTTTCCATGATCTCATCAAACTTAGAAGGGAGGGGCTCTAAGGCAAGGACTTTTGATCTCAATTCCCTATATTCTTTCTCAAGAGAGGAAATCCTCTCTTGTACACCTTTGAGCTTCCATGATATTAATTCATCGACGGATTTCTCTTCTTTCTTACTTTCTTCAATTATCCTATCCTTGAACTTTTTTAATTCATCTTGAACCCAGGATTTTATCTTGCTAATTTCGTTTTCTTGCTCATTTATTAAGTCTTTGACCTCAAAGTACTTAGAAGTGACCTTGTTTGTAATGCTGTTAACGTAATAAATAAGGAATCCGGAGATGCCAATGAAAAGTACAACTAAGGCAATGTACCCTAGCATTTTAGTCCTCCAAGCTCTATAGTTGGTACACTTAAATTAAAATTTTGCTAAATGCTCTCCCCAAGTAACTTGTCTAAGTCAAGCATTATGAGTAGTCTTTCGCCATTGTTTATCTTTGCAATTCCCTTAATGAACCTCATATCGACCTTAGATGCTAGTGTTTTTGGTGGTTGCTCTATCTGATCCTCAGTTAGCGTTAGTACATCAGAAACCGCATCAACGATTACTCCTACAATTTCCCCATTAACTTCAGCGATTATTATCTTCTTGTTACTTAGATCTCCTTCGTCATAGTATCCTAGGAGCTTCTTGAGGTTTATCACAGTAGTTATTTGTCCTCTTAGGTTAATTACTCCCTCAACGAAGTCTGGAGCGTTTGGAACTCTAGTTATGGGCATCATTTCTTTTATTTCCCTAACCTTAGAAATTTCCAAGCAGAACTCTTCGTTACCTAATCTAAATGCAACAACTTGAACCTCGGTCACTTTCCACCACCCCTCAATATCTCTATCTCCTCAATAGCCTTATCAAGCTCCCCCTTTAGCTTTTCTGCTTTATCCCTTATTGCATCTAAGGATTGTAGGGAGGATTTTATTGTCTCCACGAGCTGAGTTGCGAAGTTCAGGTTATCGGAAACGTCCTTTGATATCGAATCTATCTTCTCAACGAGCATTTGTACTGAATTTGCCTGTTCATCTATTCCCTCAGATAACTCCTTTACCATGTTTGCAGTTTCGTTGGCCCTTCTTGCTATGTCATCAAAGGCCGCTATTAGCTCTTGGATTGCGTCTTTAACTTCCTGGGTTACCCTTGCGTTTTCCTGTATTGACTCTATAACCCTCTTTATATTTTCCTGCATTTCCCTTATGAGATCCCTTATCTGCTCTGCTGATCTCTTTGATCTATCAGCCAGTTCCCTTATATTCTCAGCAACTACTGCGAATCCTTTTCCGGCCTCTCCAGCTCTTGCAGCTTCTATTGCCGCGTTCAATGCTAAAAGGTTTGTTTGTCCTGCTATTGACGTTATTACATAAACTATCTCGTCTATCTTCTTTGAATAATCGGCAAGGATGTTAATTGCCTGTCCCATCTCCTCGCTTACCTCACTTATCCTTGCAACCTTTAAGGCTGCATTATCCGATATTTCCTTACCTTTTTCAGCCATTGATGCTGATTCTAGCGCGAACTCTGAAAGTTGCTGAGCCTGAACGTTCATTTCTTCTATTCCGGCAGAAAGCGTTTGGATGTAATCATTTACCTCTGCAATTTTCGTGCTCTCATTCTCTAGCCTTGAGACTAGCTCGTTGGTGGTTTCTAGGTCTCCCACTTGGATTGATTCAAAATCTTTCTCGAGATCTCCTGCAGTTCTTTTTGCCTCTCTTACATGCCTTTCAATTCTTTCTATTGCCTCTGCAGTTTTTCTTGGAACGTATACTGGTCTTCTAACCTTCCGTTTGATCTCTTCAAGGACTTTAATGTCTTCGTCTAATAATCCTAAGGGAGGTTTTGGGTCTTTTCCCTCAAGGACTTGTTTCAGGTATTCTATAATTTCCCTAGCTAAGTATCCTTCCCTATTCTTTTTTCCTGGGTTGACTAGGAAGATTCCGGTAAGTGGTATAAAAAACAATCCCAACCCTCTCGCCTCCTTGGAAAGTTTTTAATTGATAACTACCAATATTGGAGCAAGCGTAATTCCAGCAACTACGACTATATTTGGCCAAAATCTGATAAAAAGTTTTCGTTATGCTACATTCCTAGATCTGTATAGTTCTCTTCCTCCATTTAGCAGTTAGAAAGACCTACAAGGGTACCTACACAACTACATGCATAAAAATATTTTTATTAAAGATCAACGAGTATTGTATAAGGAACGAGAACCTCTTTAAGCTCTTGGATATCCCTCAACAACTCGGAGAGGGGCTGGTGATGCAATCTCAGAAAGGATATGAGCTAATTAAAGCTGAAATTTTCAAGCGGTTAGGAGTTAGTATGGAGGCTTATAAAGATTCCTACCTCCAAAGGAGGATTAGGGCTAGGATGAGGAAGCTTGGAATTACTGACTACATGGAATACTACAAATTGTTAAAAACTAACAAGGATGAATTCGAGGAACTCTTGTTCACTATAGCGATAAACGTTACCGAATTTTTCAGAGATCCAATCGTTTGGAAAACTTTCCAAAATAAGATACTTCCAGAGCTAATAGATTTCAAGAAAAAGTATGGATCGAGATCAATAAAGATATGGAGTGCCGCTTGCTCAACCGGTCAAGAGCCCTACTCTATTGCCATGACGTTGTATGAGGTTCTGGGTCAGAACCTTGGCGGGTTTAGAGTTTCAATACTTGCAACCGATATAGATAAGGAAGCACTTCAGGCCGCTATGCGAGGAGAGTATCCTGTGGATGCCGTTGAGAAGCAGGTTCCCAAGCATATGATCCTCAAGTACTTCGATAGAATAAGTGAGGAGAGGTATAGGATAAAACCGTTTGTTAAGAGGCTCGTGACTTTCAGGTTGCTTAACTTACTTTCATCCCCTTATCCAAAGGGCTTTGACGTGATATTCATTCGGAATGTGTTAATTTATATGAACAGAGAGGCTCAGGAGGAGATATTCAAGAAGTTATATGATTCCCTCGAGGATCACGGTTACCTTATCCTTGGCAAAACCGAGACTATCTTGGGAGATGCTACAAAGCTGTTTAAGCTTTACGATCTCGTCGCTAGGGTGTATAAGAAGAATTTGGAGGTGAAAGGGCATGGCTAGGATATTAATAGTTGACGATGCAGCCTTTATGAGAATGCTCCTAAAGAAAATACTGACCCAGGCAGGACACGAGATTGTTGGAGAAGCAAGCAATGGAAAGGAGGCAGTTGAAAAGTACAAGCAGTTAAAGCCTGATCTAGTAACTATGGACATAGTTATGCCTGAAATGGACGGAATAACTGCAGTAAAGGAGATCATGAAGATCGATCCAAACGCAAAGATCATCATGATCACCGCAGTTGGACAGGAAGCTAAGGTCATGGAAGCTCTGAAGAGCGGGGCTAAGGGATATATCGTCAAGCCATTCCAGGCTCAGAAGGTTATAGAGGAGGTTAACAGGGTATTATCATCGTAACGGTGGTAGCATGCCTCTGCTTAACAAGAAAATCAGGGTGTTAGTTGTAGATGACTCAGCGTTCATGAGAAAGATACTCAAGGATATTATAAACTCTGACCCAGAGCTCGAAGTTTGCTGTGAAGCTAGGGATGGCGTTGAGGCAATAGAGATGGTTCAGAAGCACAGGCCTGACGTAATAACACTTGACATCGAAATGCCCAGGATGAACGGTCTCGATGCACTCAGAATAATCATGAAGAAGTACCCAACTCCTGTAATTATGATCAGTGCCTTAACCCAGGAAGGGGCTGAGGCAACAATTAAAGCCCTGGAATATGGGGCGATTGATTTCATCCCCAAGCCTTCCTCTTCAATCTCCATAAACATGCGTGAAATGAAAGACGAAATCATAGCTAAGATCAAAGAGGCAGCAAAGGTTCCAAGGAGGTTCCTTGAGCTTAAGAGGATAAGACTGCTGAGGGCCCAGAAAGTCAAGAGAGCTAAGCCCTCAGTGCCGGCAAGGATAGCGGTTGCAATTGCAGCATCAACAGGTGGTCCTCAGTCCCTCTTAAGGATCTTCCCTAAGTTCCCTGAAGACTTGAAGGCTGGAATACTACTTGTGCAGCACATGCCCCCAGGGTTCACTAGGTCTTTTGCAAAGAGACTTGACAGTGTCTCTAAGATCGACGTTAAGGAGGCTGA
>QMUI01000054.1 GCA_003660485.1 Thermococci archaeon
CTCTTTGATGTTATCGTTAATGTAAACAAGGTCGAAAAGAAGGAAGTTAAAGAAATCGAAGCGGAAGGGGATGACCTTGAATCCCTCCTCTACAATTTCCTCGAAGAGCTACTAGTAATCCATGACATCGAAGGATTGGTCTTTAGGGACTTTGAAGTCAAAATAAAGAAGGTCAACGGAGAATACAAGCTGAAAGCAAAAGCTTATGGTGAAAAGTTTGATCCTGAAAAGCACGAACCTAAGGAGGAAGTTAAGGCAATAACTTATCATGATATGAAGATAGAACAACTGCCAGATGGAAGATGGATGGCACAGTTAGTTCCCGACATCTGAAGATCTTTAGAAACAGGCATAACCCTTTTAATTTAAAGACTATTGCCATTTTAGTGTTTTTCTTGAGAATCAAAGTATGGAAAGGGGTTTGGATATTTTTAGTAATATTTTGTTACTAAATGTCAATATGCTCAATATGGTATGCCAAAATATCACGAAATATTTTCAAAATTTCCAGATTTAGGAGGGAATTGCGCCAGCAGAGGTGTTTGAGCATATACATGGTGATTTTTAATAAGAACATGCGCAAGACCCTGAATTTGCACTACAGAGTAACGAGCCGTCTTTGCACGCCCTTAAAGCCCATAAAAATATTACCACTATTGCTCACAATTACAAATTTCAACAAGTTCATCACTTTTTAGTACAAGCATCTTCATGGAGTTTCACAAGTCCCCCTTAGCAAAAAGCTTATATGAACAGAGACACTTTAAGAGAGTTTAGAGGAAATGAGAGAAAAATAACCCCGGTTCCAATAAGACTAAAGGAGAATTGAAAGTCTGGCGTCATCAATCAGCTACTCTATCATTGTTCCAAATAAGAAAGACTTAAAGGGGCTTTTAGCAAAGGCCTTGGGGGGTATCTTTTTATGACGCCTTAACAGGCAAATAGCGGATCTCAATTTAAACTTGAAAAATGTTTTTAATAAGTTAGGACACCCAAAGGCATTTCTAATTCTTGGAGTTATTGTAGTTTTCTTGGTGCATTTGTTATTTACAGGTCAACTAAATCTATAGATAGCAGACTACCTACGATAAGCATTGAAAACTTAACAATCGAATTTCACAAAACTTTCAGAACTGGAGGAATAAAGTTCGAGAAGTATAATGTAGAACTTAAAGTATAATGTAGAACTTATACTTTACAAGTTAACACCTAAGTTATAACGACCTACAACCTCACAATTACTGTCCCCATGTTTACTGGGCACATCTTCGTCGTTATGGAGGGCGATAAACTATACGAGGTGAAAAATGTAGCATCAAAAGGACCAGACCATTTAATTGTATACTTTAGTGAACTATCTTCCGGGCCACAAACCTAAAACCTAAATACCCCCTTCAAAAACGAGCCAAATATGAACTACAGAGAAGAGTTCCAAAAGATCAACAGGAAGCTCGTGGAAAGGTACTCCAAGCTAGATGATACCGAAGATTTCTGGGCCTACCTTTACAAACCTTTAAGACCAAGCATCAGGATAAACACCCTCAAGGGCAACCTTAACGAGATAAAGCCGATGCTTGAGGAGAAGTTTGAGCTCGAGAACATTCCATGGACGAAGGGAGAGGGGTTCTTCATAAAATCTCTTAATGTCAACTTCGGCCAGCTTATTGAATACTCCCTTGGCTTGATTATTCCCCAGGAAGCCAGCTCCATGATACCCCCCGTAGTCCTAGATCCAAAACCGGGAGAGCTTGTCCTAGACATGGCAGCTGCCCCGGGGAGCAAAACTACTCAGATAGCCCAGTACATGAACAACGAGGGGTGCATAATAGCCAACGACGCAAAGCAGGACAGGGCCAACATCCTCATAGCCAACCTTAACAGGGCAGGAGTTTTAATTGCAAAAGTTACCGTGAAGGACGGAGCCTACTACGCCAAATACGAGAACACCTTTGACAGGGTTCTCTTAGATGCCCCATGCTCCTCCGTTGGAATGATAAGGAAGAACTTCAAGTTCGCAAAGACGTGGAGCTTAGGAAAGGTCTACTACCACTCAAGGCTCCAGAAGAGGCTTATACTAGCTGCATATAAGGCTTTAAAGCCTGGGGGGGTTCTGGTTTATTCAACGTGCACCGTAGATCCTTTGGAGAATGAGGAGGTAGTTGACTTCCTCCTCCAAAAGACGGATGCGAAGCTTGAGAAAATTAAACTGCCGCTGAAGACGACTGAGCCAGTTTTAGAGTGGGAAGGGAGGAAGTACAGCGAAGAGTTAAAGAAGACCGTTAGAATTCACCCCCAGGACAACGATACCGAGGCGTTCTATATAGCAAAGATAGTCAAGCCATAAACTTTCTATTTGTATACCCCCGAAACTAGTTTCGGGGGTATGGATATGCTGGTGAAGAAGAAGGGAGTGTTCACGGAGGAAGATGCCCTAAAGGTAATAGAGATGGCCAGCCAGAAAATGGAGAAGGAGATCATTGTCATGGCGTATAGGGTTACAGATGAAGCTAAGAGGAGGCTTTGGGACTACCAGAGGGCAGTGGCGCTAATGGCTGACCTCACGGGAGAAGAGAGGTACGTTAGGGTGGAGATCCTAGAAGGCTACGTCAGCGACAAGGTAAAGGGGATAGAGCTTTAGTCTTCATGATTTCCCTGAGAACGCTCGTCGCGTAAACACCTTTAGGCAGGAAGAACCTAAACACAACGTCATTTCCCTCGATTCTATATACAAACTTTCTAGGCTTTATTAAGAGCTCCCTCCTACCTCCAGGCTCCCTTAGTGGTTTTGGCAGCTTTTTAAAGGCCTCAAGGCTAACTCCAGCCTCCTCCAAGATTTCCTTTTCAAGTTTTCCTGGGATGCCTTCAGCTTTTCTCATAGAGTAGCCAAAGATTGGCCCTGAAACCATTGCTTCTCCCTTCTTTATCTTTGAGTTCACGAAGTCTACATTGGTTTCTGTTACCCTGTACGTCCTCGTTCTAAGGGGTATCCCATTCTTAACCTGAACAACTATATCCCCTGGAAGAGCCTCATTCAAAGGCAATCCTTCCTCGATTCTCCTTGAGAGGTATAAGTTGAACAGGTAAGCCTGAAATGCATGGACAAAGATCCTCAAGATCGGCCTTGGAAGAACGAGAAAAGCCTTCTTCCAGTTTTTAGTTTCTTTATACCTGTAAAGCATGGCCCTTTCGTACCTCAGGAACTTGGGGAATTCCTTAAGGGCCAGATCAACATCCTTCGTCTCTAGGAATCTCCTCCTTGCATCATCCCCTTCCATGCCCTCCCCAGGATAACCCAAGAAGACCTCGGCCGCCTCCTCGTACTTCCCCTCGAGCAACAACTTACCAACTATGTGGTTGACGCTTCTCCTCTCGCCGAACCTCTGAATTCCGAAGTAGTTGGGAAAACCCCCTTTATTCTTTAATTCTGCAATTATGTCTCTAAGTAATTCTGGCCTTTCTGCGTCCCTGACCCTTATCTTAAACCAGTTACCCAGGAGAAGGCCAAGCTTAAGTGGCCTGCCATAACCAACGAACTTTATGCTCATATCCGCAATCCTAAGCTGGGCAAGGTCAACATCCCTGCAGATGCTTATATACTGGTAGGTTACAGCATGCCTATCCTTTGTTCCCGCGAAGCCGATCTCAGAATAGTGAATGCCAACCCTCTTCGCTATCTCCTTTATGGCCGCCATAGTCTCCCAATTTCTCTTCTTCAGGAGATATATTCTGCACTTTCCACTCCTAAAAATAGAGGAAGGTAAGACTTCCCTAACTATGAAATCTTCCGGGTAGACCTTTATCTTTCCACCTATCCCTGGGGCTTCGCTTAAGTACTTCATCCTCTTTAAGAGCTAAAGGACGAATAAAAAGATTTCTACAATAGTTCACATTAGATTATCATAATCATGTGTGAACTACTTTGAGAAAGGACTTAAAGAAGTTTCAGGTGACCTGTAACTTTATCTACCAACTCATTAGGCCCAGGACCCACGGCAAGAACGGTTATCGTCCCAGGAGGAATTTCAGTTAATCCAGCGTCTTGAATTAACGCAGTAGGCAGGCCGAGCTTTTCGGCTTTCTCCTTTAACTCGAGAAGATCTTCAAGCTTCTCGACTTTGACGACAACTTTCTTCTGACCCTCGTTAAACCACCTCTCAAACCACTCCCTCTTCTCTCTGTAAGCCTTAAAAGCAGCTGTAACAGCCCCATGGGCAACCTGAACAGCCAATTTTCCCTTACTGAGCTTTAAATCCTTCCTAACAACGATAACCTGCTTGTACTTGAGCATTAAAAACACCTAAGAGAAAAGAATAGGGAGATCAACGTGAGGACTCTGCAATCCTTTCGATCTCGAGCTTCTTGCTGTAGGCGTAGCTCTTTGGATCCTTGTTTGCAGCCAGGATTATCTCCTCAGCTAAAGCCTCTGCAAAGCTCATCTTAGTTCTATAGCATTTGGCTGAGGCACCAAGGGCGATGTTCCTCAGTGCAACGTCAAGTCTCCTCAGTGGTGAGATATCAACTGCTACGTGATACCTTATACCACCGAACATTACGCTTGTGGTGTCCTCTCTTGGGGCCGCGTTCTCGATAGCCCACACTAAAACCTGGATTGGGTTCTTTCCAGTTCTCTTCTCGATGATCTTGAAGGCCTCCTTGACGACCTCGTAAGCCTTGACTTTCTTGCTGTTGAGTGACCTGTGTTCCCTCCTCATAAAGTGGCCAGCGACCTTGTAGTGGCTTCCACCGCTCCTCATGACCTTGTTAATTAGCCTCTCCACGATGTGGACGTTTGCCTTTCCGAAGTGCTTCTTGGCGTGCCTTCCATGAGTGTGGGGGAGTAGCCTTGGCTCGAGGTTTATGTAGGGCCTAAGAGAGGGATCTCTAACCTCGACGTCCTCGGTGCTCCACCTTCCCATAACTTTGATCTCGTGAGGAATGAAGAATCTCTCGCTCAGTGGCTTGGCCATCAGCTTCACCTCCTTGGCTTCTCCTTCCTACCCTTAACTAGCTCCTTGAGGGAGACCCTGTTTACCTTAACTACCTTGTACCTGATTCCTGGGATGTCACCCATTGAACCACCCTTTGGACCACCGATACCTTCGATGATTACCTCATCGTGCTCGTCGATGAAGTTGATAGCACCAACACCGGGACAGAATGCGGTAACGACTTTACCGTTCTTGATGAGTTGAACTCTCACTGCCTTACGCATTCCTGAGTTAGGCTGCTTTGCTTCTACAGCAATCTTCTCGAGGACTATTCCCCTAGCCTGTGGTGCACCTTCGAGTGGGTCGCTCTTCTCCTTAAGCCTTAGAACTCTCCTCTTGTACCTGATGTCGCTCCACCTGAACTTCTTCCTCTTGAGCTTTAACTTCCTACCAGCGAATTCACCATTAGGAGCCTTCTTACCTGGCATGAGCATCACCCTAAATTATTATCACATCTTCAATTCCGTGGTGTCTCTCCATTAATTGCTTCACAATATTAATGTTATGGCCACCCCTACCAATTGCCCTCGGCTTATCCCTCGGATTAACGTCAAGGAGGGCAACCTTCTTGCCGTCCCTCTTTTCAGTTATGTGAACTCTTTTAACCTTTACGCCCATAGTCTTGTATATGTTCTTTATGAACTCCTCGGGATTCTCTGAGTGCTCTACTAAGTCGATCTCCTTCCCTATGAGACCTTCGACTCTCCTGACGTTCATTCCCCTCTTGCCCAAGGCCAAACCCATCTCACCTTTCTTGATAACGTAGATAAGCCTGTTCCTCTCCTGGTCGATAAGACAGTCAAGAACAGTAGCCCCTGTAAAGCTCTCGAAGAGCGCTATGTACTTTATTTGGTCAGTGTTAAGTTTCAGTGGCATTTCCTATCTCACCTCTTTGCCAGTGCTAGTATCTTGCTCTCACCGGGATCAACTATTGCAAGTGAAGCTACGACGAAAGGCTTACCAAGCAAGGTTCCCAACTCAACGCTCGTTCCCTCAAACTCATAGACAGGAATGTCGCTGAGCTTTGCGTAGTAATAGATGTCATCCTTGATTTCCTTAGGAGCGTTCTTTGCAACGATTATTAGCTTAGCACCGCCTGTCTTTGCCAACCTTATTGTTTCATTAGAACCGAGAATAACCTTAC
>QMUI01000055.1 GCA_003660485.1 Thermococci archaeon
AACCAAAAAGTGCCCCGAGGGTATAATAACTGACCTATATTACGAGGACGTTGATATATATTATAGGTTCTCAAAATGGAAGTTTGAAGAGAAGAAGCTGTTTTCAGCGAACGTTGAAAATACAGGTGTTAACTGCCCCTTCGATTGTGGCCTCTGTGCAAGGCATCGCTCCCACACGAGCCTTATCAACATTGTCTTAACGAACAGATGTGATTTAAACTGCTGGTACTGTTTCTTTTATGCTCGTGAAGGAGAACCAATTTACGAGCCAACATTAGAACAAATTAGAATGATGCTTAGAAATGCGAAGAAGGAGCACCCAATTGGGGCAAATGCCGTTCAGTTCACCGGTGGAGAACCAACCCTTAGGGACGACTTAATCGAGATAATCAAGATAGCAAAGGAGGAAGGCTACGATCACGTTCAGCTGAATACTGATGGAATAAGGCTTGCATTTGAGCCAGAGCTTGTGAAGAAGATTAGGGAGGCTGGCGTGAACACGCTTTACCTTAGCTATGATGGAATGACGCCACAAACCAACTGGAAGAACCACTGGGAGATACCACTAATATTTGAGAACGTGAGGAAGGCAGGAGGGCCCGGAATAGTTCTCGTCCCAACTCTCATAAGGAATGTAAATGACCACGAGGCAGGGGCGATAATTAACTTCGGCCTTAATCATCTTGATATAGTTAGAGGAGTTAACTTCCAGCCAATATCTCTCGTTGGTAGGGTTCCAAAGAAGGAGAGGCAGAGATTTAGGATCACGATTGCAGGGGCAATAAAGAAGATAGAGGAGCAGACCAATGGCGTAATAGCGAGGGAAGATTGGTATCCAATACCAATTGCCGGTCACATAGCTAGGTTCTTTGAGGTATTCACGGGAAAGAAGTACTACATGACGAGCCACTTCGCCTGCGGTGCTGCCACTTATGTGTTCCTAGACAAAGAAGAAAAGAAAGCTATACCCCTTCCAAGGTTCATAGATGTGGAAGGTTTTGTGGAGTTCCTACTTGAGAAGGCTGATGAAATCGAAAAGGCTAGGTTTAAGGGACTTGCAAAGCTTAAGGCAATAGGTGAGACGGTATTCCTAAAATTCAAGCAATTCTATGATGAAAAGAATGCGCCGAAGGGTCTTGACGTCTTGGGGTTAATTAAGAACGCATTCATGTATGGAAACTATGATGCCCTTGGTAAGTTCCACCTCAGGACACTGTTCCTTGGGATGATGCACTTCATGGACGAATACAACTATGATGTTGAGAGGGTTGAAAGGTGTGTCATCCACTATGCGATGCCCGACGGGAGGATAGTTCCCTTCTGTACGTTCAACGTTATACCAGAAATATATAGGGACAAGGTTCAGAGGCAATTCAGCTATTCCTGGGAAGAGTGGAAGAAGTTGCATCCTGACTGGGATTACATGAAGGACAAGTACGTGAGAAGTAAGGAGTTCGTTGAGAAGATGAAGAAGAGCGACCTCTATAGGAAGACGTACATCGACATCGAAAACTACTTCGAGAGGTGAGGGAAATGAAAAAAATAACCATAAAGCTGGGCAAGATAAGTGAAGAGAAAGCTAAGAGGCTTCAGTACGAGCTTTCAGTTAATGACTCCATTTATAGGGTGTTCATAAATCCATACCTTAAGGAGGCTAAGATAATCTTCGACGACTCGAGGATAAAGGTTGAGGAGATACTTGAAAAGCTTAAAGACTTCCAGCCGAATGTTAGTGGTATGGAAGAAGTTAGCTTGGAAAAGGTTATAGAGGAAAGCATGAGTTGGAACCATAAGCTCAAAGCTTAGTGAATATTTCTCTTGCCTCGCTATATTTCATTAGTTCTTCCCTTTTTGGGACGCTCCATGCTCCCCTTTTTGTTGTTGAGAGTCCAGCAACTAGGTTTGCGAACCTCCCAATTTTCATTAGGGTGCTCTCGGTGAAGTACTCTCTAAACGCGATGAGGCCCACAAGGAGCGCTGCTGTGAAGGCGTCTCCCGCCCCTGTTGTGTCGATGGGCTTTACTGGATATCCTGGGATTTTGACTTCATGTTCCCAGGTTCTTAAAATGCACCCTTCTTTTCCGAGTGTTATTGCTGTCAGTAGCCTCCCCTCTGTTTTTATTCCTTTTTCTTCCAGCAGTTTTAGCTCCTCATCACTAACCTTTAGGATATCGGTGAATCTTATTGCCTCTTCAATGACTTTAAACATATCTTCTTCCCTGTTCTTCCAGAGATCTCTCCTTATATTAACGTCAAAGCTGATAGCTACCCTATCCCTAAGCTCCTTCATAATCCAGAGAATCGTTTCCTTACTTGGACTTCTTGCTAGTAGAACGGAACCAAAGTGAACTATCTTTGAATTTTCAAGGATGCTTAGATTAATGTCCTCCTTCCTTAGGTTGAAGTATGCAACTCCGTCATAGAGTACGAATGATGGCTTAGCTCCTTTGAGTTGGACGAACACTACCCCTGTGTGCTTCTCCATGTCAACTGCAACGCCCTCTGTGTTTACCCCTTCACTTCTCAGCCTTTCAAGTAGGAACTTTCCAAAGGGGTCATTCCCCACTTTACTTATTAGCGAAGCCTTTACGCCTAATCTGGAGACTCCGACGGCAACATTGGCTGGTGCACCCCCAGGATGCTTTTCAAACCTCTTAACGTCCTTTAAATTCCCTTCTTCAGCAGCTATCATGTCTATGAGAACTTCCCCGACTGAGGTTATCATGCCACCACCATTTATTTATTCTCTCCTCCAAACTATTAAAGGGATTAGCCATGATTGGGGTAGTATCATTTACTGACCCTAGGCCAACAGCTTTATCCAAAGAAAGAGAGGAAGCAATTAAACAAAAGCATAATTATTTAATTAAAGAATTGTCTAATGAATTTGAAGTCCTTGATTTAAACGCCGAGCTTGGGAAATACGAGGGCGAGATCTTTGGAATAAATAGTGTTGAAGAGTCGATAAAGGCCGGAAGGATTGCCAAATCCAAAGGCCTTTCTGGAGTAATCCTTGGACTGTGGCACTGGACGGAGAGTAACTTAGTTACGTACTTCCTTAAGGAAGCCAATTTGCCTATTCTCCTCTACTCAGATGGAGATCCTGCTTGGGCTGGGGCAACTTGCGTTACATCAGTTGGAGCCTCTCTGTGGGAGAGCAGTGTTAATGAGCACGCCCTAAGGCACTCTAGGATTATCGGGGACGTAGAACTGGTTAAATCCTGGGCCAGAGCCGTTGAAGCGGTAAATGAACTTTCAAGGAAGAAGCTGTTGCTCTTTGGAAGTCCCTACACTCTTGGAATGGAGCATCTCATGGACGACCTTCCAAGGCTCAAGAGGTTTATTGGGGACTTCATAATGCTGGATCAGTACGTAATCCTCCACGAAGATATAAGTGAAGAGGAGATTGAGAGGTTTTATGAGTGGTTGCTTGAGAAGATGAAGGTTAAGTTCGACGAAAAAATGCTAACCCCAGATTCGCTAAAGAGGCAGATAAGGATTTATCTAGGTGCTAAAAAAGTCTGGGAGAGATATAAGGATGAAGTTGGGGGTGTTTCGATAAAGTGCCAGCCCGAGCTAAGTGAGATTTATGGAACAACGGCTTGCCTAATTCCGGCCTTCTTCCCGTTCAATGTTGACGCATTTGGGGAGAAGCCGATAGTTCCGGCAACCTGTGAGGGAGATATCAAGGGGACTATAAGTTCCTCTCTTCTGTACTACCTGAGCGGAAAGCCTCCTTTGTTTGGCGATATAAAGTACGTGGATGATGAAATAGTGATAATAGCAAACTGCGGTGCCTCCTCTCTATATTATGCTAGGCTTAGCGATGATCCGGAAGAAAACCTCAGAGCCGTAACTGTACAGGGCCAGTGTCAGGGAAAGAGTGGAGGGGCCCTAACCTACAGAACTCCCCCTGCCGAGTTCACGGTTGCGAGACTTATAAGGAGGAACGGGGAATATTATCTGCTGTACTTCCTCACTGAAGGCGTTGAGATAACGGAGGAGATTGAGAAAAAGCTCAAGTGGGGCAAACAGTGGCCCCACACAGCAATAAAGAACCCCCTCGATGCCCAGGACTTCATAAGCGTTATGGGCGCAAACCACTTAAGCCTTGTTCCTGGGGACTACACTGAAGAGTTGAAGTTCGTCGCAAAGATTTGGGGGATTAAAGCCGTTGACCTTGCTGATCCCCTTGACGTCAGGGAGTTTCTGCTTTAACCTTTCCATCTTTAACTTCAACGTTTATTCTAGACTTCAGCTTGAGGTCTGGGAGTAGAGTCTTACCATTTTCAATGGCCACCGTTATGAAGGCGAAGATTGCCGCTGCAGACCAAGCTTGTGGCTCATTTGCCCTTTCAACTTCAAAGGGAACTGGTGAATCGAGGCCCGCGTACAGCTCTGGAATCTTGTTGAGGCTGTAAAGTGCATCCACAACCCTCTTCCCGATCTCGTCGGCCTTCTCCTGTTCTCCCACCCTGCAAAGACCCAAGGCTATTATTGCATTGTCGTGTGGCCATATGCTACCATTATGATAGCTGAAGGGGTCATAAGCCTCCTCATTCTCTCCCAGGGTTCTTATCCCCCACCTTGTCATTAGCTGTTGGGAGAAAAGTGCTTCAATTATTTTCTCTGGATCATCTGCGATACCTGTAAAAAGAAGATGCCCCTGATTCGATGCTAAAACATCTGAATCTGGGGTTAGTTTGTACCCTCTCTTTCCTTTGAATAATCTGTTAAACCTTCTCCTTAATTTCCTTGCTTTTTCCTTTGCTTCTTTAATTCCTAGAAACTCGTAAAATCCCATGAGTGCGGCGTAAGCGTAACCTTGTACCTCAACCAAAGCTATAGGGGGTTTAGCCCCGGGAACTCCTTCTTTTGAATCTTTCCATCCTTGATTCATTGGCCTAAATGGATTTGCAAAGTCGTACTTAATAAATCCTTCCTCTTCAAGTTTCACAATAATCCATTCGTACGCTTTGAGCAGGGGTTCTCTTATCTCTTGGATTAACTTTTCATCTCCCGTAGTTTTGAGGTACTCCCAGGCAAGAAGGGCATATAGGGGAGTTGAATCTATTGATCCGTAATAAGGAGAGAAAGGCATCTTCTTAGATAAGGATAACTCTCCAAATCTGAATTCATGCGGAATTTTTCCCGGCTCTTCAAGTGTTCTTTTATCAAACTTCTTTCCTTGGAGCTTTGCCAATATTTTAAGTGTTCCTCTCGCGTACTCTGGAGCGTACGGTAGCAGGAAGAGTGAGGCTATTATTGAATCTCTCCCGAAGATACAGTAGTAATCTGGAATTCCGGCAAATAAGATTGTATTACCGTCAATAATAACACTTAGAAGATTTATATGATAGATAGCCTTCTCTAGTAACCCATTTAGTCCTTTTCCTCTTATCCTGGGATTATACTTTTTAATTGGGGGTAGAGCAGCCCCAAACTTTATTCCCACTCTAATCTTCCCAAAAGACTTTCCCCTTATACTTGGAATACTAGATATGGAGACCTTAAACCATCTCTCAACTCCATCAATTCCCCTATATGAGTACCTATTTCCTTCCCTTTTTATCTCTCTTTCAATAGGATGAACTATTCCCCGCACTTCAAAGATGTCTCTAAACTTTGGCTTTAGTTTCACATTGACATTTGGCTTCACATTTTTACCCTTTGGGTTGGCTATTATTATCTCCTCAACGTATTCATCACTATTGAGCTGTCTGATTCTCTTATTTGGGAGATCCACCTCAACTTCAAGTTCGCAGAGTTCAGTATCATATGAGAATAATGCTATCTCATTTCCTTTAGCCTTTATAAATGCGGGCCCACTCGCCAGCATGCATTAATTTTTGGATAAAATACTTTAAACTTGTCCTCCCTTTCAAGATGGGGGAGCGAAATGAAAGTTGAAGAGTTCATGAAGAGGCATGGAATTGGGATTGGTGATTACGTTAAGCTCGTTAAGCTGGAGGATGGAGAGAAAATTGAGTATAAGGGTCTTGTAATGCCACCGTACGAACTTTCTGAAGGAGACACTTTAGTTATAAAGCTCGACAATGGCTACAACATTGGGATTGCCGTAGATAAGATTACCTCTATAGAAGTCATTGAAAGGGCA
>QMUI01000056.1 GCA_003660485.1 Thermococci archaeon
AACCTTTTCTTGACCATGGAGCTATTCGAGATGGGAGCAAAGAACGTGATAATAGCTCTCAACAAGTTCGACCTCATAAAGAAGAAGGGGGTCGAAATAGACGTAAAGGAGATGCAGAGAGCCCTTGGAGTTCCAGTTGTTCCTACGAATGCGAAAAGCGGTGAGGGGCTTGAAGAATTAAAAAGACTAATAGTGATGATGGCTGAGGGTAAAATAACCACGAATCCTGTCATTCCGAAGTACGATGATGACATAGAGAGGGAGATAGATCACGTCTCCCAGGTTCTAAAGGGAACTCCACTGGCCGAAAAGTACCCGATAAGGTGGCTCGCTATAAAGCTCCTCCAAAGGGATGAAGAGGTCATAAAGCTCGTTCTCAAGTACTTGGGTCAATCAAAGATGGATGAGATACTCAAGCACATAGGAGAGCTTGAGCAGAAGTACAAGAGGTCCCTCGACATAGTGATGGCAAGCCAGAAGTACGAGTTTCTTGAGGGGTTGTTGAGAAGGTTCGTTAGGCACCCGGTTGAAATAAGGGAGACTTTGAGCGATCAACTCGATAAGCTTTTGACTCACCCAGTTTACGGCCTTATCTCCATGCTCATCGTGTTCTACATCCTGTTCCAGTTTGTGTTTACGCTCGGTGGACCCCTCCAGGAGTGGCTTGATTCAGCGTTCTCGTGGCTGGGAAATGCAATAGCCCCCCATATAACCAACGAAACCCTTAGGGGTCTTATAGTGGATGGAATCATTGGCGGAGTTGGGGCGGTGTTAAGCTTCTTCCCGTTGGTGTTCTTGCTGTTCGTTGGCATGTCGATACTTGAGGATACGGGATACATGGCCAGAATAGCTGCAATGATGGAGAGGTTCTTGAGGGTGTTTAATCTTCCAGGGAAGGCGATAATTCCAATGGTCTTGGCGTTCGGCTGTAACGTTCCTGCCATAATGGCAACTAGAATCTTGGAGAATGAGAAGGATAGAATATTAACGATGCTCGTGAATCCTCTAATTCCCTGTGTGGCGAGGATGGTGGTAATAACGTTCTTGGCGGGAACGTTCTTCCCAGATAAAGCGGCCCTAGTCGCGATAAGCATCTACGCAATAGCGATAGCCCTAGCATTGATTTCTGCATTGATCCTAGGCAAGTTCTTTATCAAGGGAGAGGAGAGCCCGTTCGTTATAGAGTTGCCGGAGTACTCAATACCCTCGTGGAAGACCGTGATAATCCACTCCTGGGAGAGGAGCAAGGAGTTTCTCAGGAAGGCCGCAACGGTGATACTCTTAGGCTCGATCGCTATATGGTACCTCTCGAGCTATCCTCAGCCGGTAGGAACAGGTTTGAGCTATGCTGAGAGGTTGGGGAGGGCCTTTGAACCAATAGCTAGGCTAATGGGCTTAGACTGGAAAGCGGCGGTGAGTCTGATCTTTGGAATAATTGCGAAGGAGAACGTTATAGCAACGTACAGTGTCATCTATGGAGTGAGTGAGGAATCTTTGGCTGGAGCAATGGTTCACGCGATGACCCCTCTTCAAGCCTACGTGCTCGCCCTGGTAACGACGCTATACCTGCCATGCATAGCTACGCTTGCCGCTATAAGGGCTGAGGGAGGAACCAAGTGGATGACGGTTGCCGTAGTGTACAATTTAGCGCTGGCCACCATTGTAGGTATACTCGCCTATGCTATAGGTTCGGTGATCTAAATGGGAAAGCTTGAGGAGTTACTCGAGCTTATGCAGAAGGGCACTTATACAACGGAAGAGATAGCTAAGAGGCTTAAAGTTCCCAAGGAGGAGGTAGAGGGCATGCTCGAGGTACTTAAGTCCCTGGGCTATGTAAGGGAGATAAAAACTTCAAGTTGCGAAAACTGTCCCTTAAGAAAAGTGTGCCCAGGAAAGTGCGTGAGAAGTGGGGTTAAAGCTTACGTTCCTTCATTTGAAGTCTAACTTCCTCTTTCTCTCCCTTTATTCTGACTTCCTCAAGGCAGAGCTCTTCCCACTTTCCATATCCATCTTTAATGAATCTAAGCGTAATCTCTGGCTTCTCACCTTCGAACCTTGGATAAAGTTCAAGTCCTCTAACCTCTGCCCTAAAGATAACTTCAATCCTGTTGCCTTCCTTCCTGCCCCTTAGGTTTTCCACCGTTCCAGACTGTATGAAAGGTAGTTCATCTATTACGGATAGATTCTCGTGACCAGGGATGTAAAGGGTAACGCTTTCTGGTATGTAAGGGGAGCTTCCATAGAAGGCGATCATTATTGAGTTCTCCTTTATCCTTGCTTCCCCAATGTTTTTCTTTCCCTTAACAATTGAGATCTCGAGGTTACTCTCAGACTCCTGGGAAATCTTGATCAGGGTTTCAAGGAGCTTATCTTCTCTCGCCTTAACTCTTACAAGATCCCACTCCCTTTTATACTTAAGAGGCAACTTTTTCTTGGGCCATTCAAACACAAGTTGGTAATTTCCCACCTCCCTTCACCTTGCTTTATTTTATCTCACTATATATATAACTAATCAATTGTGGTTTTGTTAGCGTCATGTTAATAAATTTTTCTTCTGCGAAGAATCGGCTAAAAAGAATAGTTCTAAAGGCGAGAGCTTAAGAAACCATTGAGGTTTATTCTCTGTTCTAACCATTCCCTTGTGAAACCCGTTATCACAAGAGGCACCCTCTTTAACTCAACCACGGACTTAGCCCCCACTAAGAACATTGCATTTTTCAACTCTTCTACATATCCCATAATAATTCTTTTTACGCCCTCAACGTCCCCCTTGGCGGCTGGTTTGAGAACGGGCAGGGCAACGCCAACCAAAGATGCACCCATTGCCAATGCCTTTGCCATGGTAATCCCATCCCTCATTCCACCACTCGCTATTATGGGGAGGTTAGTCCAGTATCTGACCTCGGCCAAGCTTATCGCAGTTTTGATTCCCCAGTCCCAAAACCTCAACGCTAACCTTTTTCCAACTTCGTCTTTTGCCCTATAATACTCAACGCCACTCCAGCTCGTCCCACCTAAACCACTTATGTCTATTGCATCAATTCCAATCCCCTCAAGCTTGACGGCAACCTCCCTAGAGACCCCAGCTCCCGTTTCCTTAGCTATGATAGGATAATCTATGCTCGACTTTATCTCAGCGAGGGCCTCTAGCACGCCTGCAAAGGTCGTGTCTCCTTCAGGTTGAACGCTCTCCTGAAGGGGATTCATGTGAATTGCTATTGCATCTGCCTCTATCTTTTCTATCGCGTGGAGGACTTCCTTAACTCCATATCTCTTTCTAGCGTTTTTGCCAAATTGTGGTGCCCCCAAGTTGCTTACAAGGAACACATCAGGCGCAACATCCCTAACGTAGTAGCTCTCCCAAGTCTCAGGCTTTTCTATCATCGCTCTCTGGCTTCCAACCCCAAAGGGGATGTTTAGCTCCTGAGCAACCTGAGCTAGAGTCCTGTTTATCTTCCAGGCAATTTCACCCCTTCTCGTCCCCCCAGTCATCCCAGTGATCATTATGGGATAATCGAATTTTCTGCCTAGGAACTTTACTGAGAGATCTATTTCTTCCTTATCGATTTCGGGAAGGCACATGTGAATTAAATGAACGTCCTCAAAGCCATTTGAAACGTGAGCCTGGACATTTCTCTTGAGACAATGTTCTATGTGCTCAAACTTTCTGAGAACAGTCTTCTCTCCGTCCATATAGATCCCCGAATAACGCTCCAGCTGAGGGCTTATAAGGTTATAGATTCTAATTATTACACTTAATAGATAGTGAGTGCTTTTACCATTAATAAGTTCAAAATTTATTAATCAAGCGTTGATGTGATTAATTAGAAAACTTAGGATGGTGGACCGGGCGGGATTTGAACCCGCGGCCTCCGCCTTGCGAGGGCGGCGCTCTCCCAGGCTGAGCTACCGGCCCACTCCCGATTACCCATAAACCTTTATGGGCTTTAAAAGCTTTTGGAGGATACATTATATTTTTAAAGAGTAATACCATCACCGAGTGGGGTTTAAGCATGGTGGCTATAAAATCGTTTGGAGAAGCAGTGTCCTTCCTAATCTCTAACCCTAAGGTAGTTATGATCCCGCTGATTTTCCTCTTAATCTTGGCTCCAATAAACGCATACGTTCAGAAGAACAACGCTCTCAGATCTTTAGAAAACCTTGAAAAAGGAGATATAATATTTGAGGAGCATGGGACGTATGAACAGCTATCTCCGGATCAGGTAAGGGCTCTTCTGATAATTGCTCTTCTTTACGCACTCCTCCTCTCGGCCGCTCAGTATTCGGTGACGATATATGCCCATCGCAAGCATCTAGGGGAGGCCTTAAGCATTGGAGATGCCTTGATATCTGGATTAGAGAATGTAATTTCGGCGTTCATAGTGACCTTAGTGTCGGCTGTTATCTTAGGTCTCGTTGCCATTATTGTCGCGATACCTTTCACCTTAATAATCGGAGTCGGGATCATTGGAGGGTCAAAGACCGTGACAATCATAGGGATGCTGGCCCTCCTGACGATAGAGATCCTTGCACTTACATTTTTTGGGGGAGCGGTATCAGTAATTTTCCCGGCGTACGTTGTAAATGGCTCCATAAGGAAGGGTGTAGGAGAATTTTTGGTGCCTCTGCGGAAGCCAAAATCTACGTTCGGTTTCGGCCTACTTTTAATGCTAACGGTCTTTACTCTCTACATAGTCGCCAGCATCCTCGTATTCATTCCACTAATGTTCTCTCAATCGTTCCTGGGGCTACTTATTGGGGCATTCCTTCAGGCACCAGTAATGGCCTTGCTCCACGCGTTCACATCGGTGGCGTCACTTTCATTCTACGAGAACCTAGGGGAAGAGCTTTTAAACCAGACCCCAAGCACCATGACAGATGTACGAACTTACTGAAGACCTAAAGCTGAGGAAGATAACGAAGTATGAGCTCGATGGAATAGAGGAGAGGGAGGATCTTTTGGTTATTCCTCCCTCTTCCAAAGCTGGACCCTGTGGGAACGGTTGCATATTCTGCTACCTCCTCCAAAATCCTCCCGATATGATATACAAAGTTCCAAGGCACGACACCTTGAATGATCCGGAACTTGAAAATAGGATAAGGTACGCAAGGGAGCACTACGATCTTTGGATAAGGGTCACGGACACTTCAGGAAATGTAAAGTTCGACAAGGACAGAGTTGAGAGCCTGTACTCGGCAGGCCTTGATGAGATTCAGATCTCAGTTCACACAACGAAGAAGGATGTAAGGGCTAGATTGATGAGGAACAGACATGCGGGGAAGCTAATAGACCTTCTCCCCTTTGTAGCGGAGCACTTCAGGGTGATAGCGGACATAATCCTTACCCCAGGGTACAACGTAGAAGATATAGGGGAGATAATTGAGGATCTTGATTCAATGGGAATTCACGAGGTAAGGCTGTTCCCTGTGGGAGTTACGAGGTACAACAGATTTGGCGTTAGATCCTTAACCAAGGAAGAGCTCACGTTTGTAAAGAGGGTGGCCCTGGAAAAGAATGAAGAGCTCGACATCAGGGTAGTTATTCCTCCAATATTCTTAGCATTGCTAGGCGAGTTTACAACGGGACTTAAGCCCTTCGATATAGAGCCGGAGATTCCAACTTACATATTAACGGGGGAGCTCGCTTATTCCGAGATGAAAAGGCTGTTCCCTAGAATTAATGTTGTCATGGTCAAAAATGAATTCTTTGGAGGCAACATAGGAACGGCAGGTCTTCTTACAGGTAGGGACGTTCTCAGGGAAGTTGAGAAACTGCCAGAGGTTGACATAGGGCTAATAATATTACCCGAGCTCATGTTCTACGGTGACATGACCCTAGATGGGTGGAGGAGGCAGGACCTGTTCACCAAGATACTGGTGGAGAAGGGTTATATAGTTGAGACGGCACTTGAACCTCAGGAGATACCGAAGGTCATCGAGAAGGTGGCCCTATGATGAGAGAGCTGTTAAATGATTTAATGATTAGAGGATGGCTGGCTGAGGGGATTTGAATGAGGGAAACTCCATACTACTCCTACGTTGTCGGGGAACTTTCAGAAGGATGTAAGTACTGCGTTAGGGGGGAAAAGCTCGT
>QMUI01000057.1 GCA_003660485.1 Thermococci archaeon
AGGATAATAGGATTATTCATTATGGCAATAGGGGCACAAATGATGATTACAGGAGCAGGAAGCATACTTGTGAGAATCCTTAAAGGAGCTTAATGCTCTTGTCAAGTATCAAATGTAGCAAGTATCCAGAGAAAGCTGCAAGGCCTATTAAGTAAGCCTCGCCAGAAGTTAAAGAAATTCCATACCTAACCCCTAAGAATGTGAGTAGGCCATAAAGGGTTGCAAATGTGAGGGAGTGCACTATCCCTCGATGACGAGGCATTAGGAGTGTAAAGAAGTACCATCCTAAAACCGCAAAGATGCCACCAACACCCCAAGCGTATATGAGGGAGTAATCGCTTGGGATGTAAGCCTGAATCCTGTAAGCCACAACACTTCCCAAGATCACGGAAAATATTGGCTTAATCCCTCTATGAATTATTGAATCAGGGTGATCTATATCGGGAAGATCACTTCCTAAAACATAGAAAGCATAACCTAAGGCCAAGGAAAGAAAAGTTAACTTCAAATTAAGGACATCCCTTAGGAAATATACTAGTGCAACAAAAAGGGGATAAGTTATCAAGCCTACCAGAACATGTTCCTCATAGTTCATTCCCTTTCCTCCTCCATAAACTTCCTAACGTAGTCGGGAACTTTGTAATTGCCTCTTGGATCCCCAACTAAGAATCCCAAGCTAACTAAATGCTCCAATTTTTCATAGACCTCTGTACCTGGCATTTTGAGCTCCTTAGCAACTTCAATGTAGCTCACCGGCCCACCCTTAAATTTGTTGACTATAACATTCACAAGAGGTTTAAATTCCGTTGGTATCCTTGTTAGATATTCCTCTAAGGATTTTGGCTCCTCAAGTATCGTTGTGACAACGTACTCATTTATCGGGTCGAACTTGTGTTTAACGGCCTCACTTAAAACGTAATTGAGCAACCTAAGTATTTGTCTAGGATTTCCCTTTCCAAGCTCATGAATTAACCTTATTGCATCTTCAGTGAAGGGATAAATTGGATCCGCTGTATCCCTAATTCTAACCTTTGCAAGTCTTTTCTTAACTAACTCAACGACTTCCTCATAACTCATTGGCCTAAGCTTGAACTCATAGTGAAGCCTCATAAAGAATGCGGGAAATAATTTAGAGTACTCTTCATACACTTCGGGAATGCATGCAAAAGCAAAGAGGCTTCCAGGGGGCATGTTACTGATAAAGTGCCTCAGCATTTCGAAGAATAATATTTTCTCCTTTTCATTTGCCCCCTGCATGTTTTCAAGTTCGTCAAGTAGTAATGCAGAGTACTGATACTTAGAAAGTTCCTGAGTAAGCATCTCAGCAATATCCCTACTCTTATACTCATTTATTGAAGATAGCATCCTTTCAAGCCTGTTTATAAATCCAAGCTTCTTCGATAGGTTTTCAAGGAATATGTTTGTCCTATTTTTTGGAGGTTTTAGGGCGCTAAATATGTCTCTCGTAATCTTCAATATGTCCGTAGTGTCTACTTTAACATATATTACCTTACCCCCCTTCTCCTCAACAACTCTTGCGACGCTCTTCAACCTCTGAGTTTTCCCCATCCCCAGGGGGCCAACAATAGAAAATGTTATCGAGCTCTTATTTCCAATGACATCTGATATTAGGGAAGAAATTTTCATATCAACCTCCTGGTAAACATGAATCGATTCTATATCCTCTATTCCCTCGCTCGCTAATTCTATGAATGGATTCTTTGAAAGACCATAAACCTCATAGGAAGGAGAAGCATAAATACGAAGTGTGCCTTCCATTGTTGTCCCTCCAATCAGATATCACGGCATTCTTATAAAACTTTATACCAACTTTGGCCTAGGTGGCACTCATGGAGTTCATCGAATGGTATCCAAGAGGATATGGCGTGGCATTTAAAGTTAAGAGAAAAATCCTTGAGAGGAAGTCTGAGTACCAAAAAATTGAAATTTACGAAACTGAAGGATTCGGAAGACTTCTAGCTCTAGATGGAACTGTTCAGTTAGTAACAGAAGGAGAAAAAAGTTACCACGAGCCCCTTGTTCATCCAGCCCTGCTGGCCCATCCGAACCCAGAAAGGGTACTTGTGATTGGTGGTGGAGATGGGGGGACAATTAGGGAAGTTCTCAGACATAAAGAAATCAAGGAGGCAATAATGGTAGAAATTGATAGAATGGTGGTAGAAATAGCATCTGAGTTTATAGGGATTGATGAGGGCCTGCTAGGGAAAATGTTAAAGAATGAGTGTAAAAGAGCAAAGTTGGTAATAGGGGATGGGGTTAAATTCCTTAAAGAGAATAAGGGGTTTGATGTGATAATTGTAGATTCTACAGATCCCGTAGGGCCTGCGGAAATGCTCTTCAGCGAAGAGTTTTACAAAGATGCTTACGAGGCACTTAAGGATCCAGGAATTTACGTTACCCAAGCAGGGAGTGTGTATTTATTTACAGACGAACTTACTGGAGCGTACAAGAGAATGAAGAAAGTTTTTGATAGGGTTTACTACTATAGCTTTCCGGTAATAGGGTACGCATCCCCTTGGGCATTTTTAGTAGGAGTAAAAGGAGAATTAGACTTCAAGAAAGTAGATGTTAGGAGAGCCAAGCAACTGAAACTTGAATACTATGATCCAGAAAATCATGAAACGCTATTCCAGATGCCAAAATATATTCGGGAGAAACTTCAGAGGTTATAGTATTTTCCGTAGTATTGCTTTAACGCCTTTTGTCTTTCAAGGAAGTGGGTGAATAGTAATGGATCTGTATCTTTTACATCAACTATGACAGCCTCTCCTCCAGCTTTTGGTCTTAATGCTCTTCCAATTGTCTGAATTGTCATGACATCACTCTTTCCACCGCCGGCAAGTATTATTGCAGATATCTCTGGTATATCAACCCCTTCCTTCAAAAGCGTTGAAACTAGAACCGGAATTTTCCCAGCTTTAAACTTTTCTAAGATTTTCCACCTATTTGGACTCTGAGAGCTTAGGAACTCGGCATTTATTCCCTTTTCACGAAGCATCTTAACCAGTATTTCCCCATGATCTATTCTTTTTACATCAATTAGCACCCTGTGTCCCTGCTTGGCAAGATCAACTGCTTTTTCCACTATTGCCTTATTCCTCTCCTCATTTTCCATTATTACCTCCTCATATAGCTCCTTATACTTGTCAGCAAGTGCAGGCATGTTTGATTCATACTCTATAACCTCAAACTTTGGCTTCGCGAGGAATCCCTCTTTTATAAGATCTTCAGCCTTTACTTCGTAAATTATTGGACCAACAACGCCCTCTATTTTCATCTCTTCCCCTCTTAGTCTCCTCCAGGGAGTCGCAGAAAGACCAAACCTATAAACTTGAGGAAGACTCATTCCTACTTGATAAAATTTCTCCGCTGCGGACGTTCTATGGCATTCATCAAAAAGAACTACAGCATATTTATTCTGCAACTTCTCTACTCCCCTTGATAGGAGAGTCTGAATCATCGCAACGGTAATAGGTCCTTCCTGCCATTTATTGTCTCCAACTACTCCAGCCTTTATTCCTAAAACTTCCTCAACTTTCTCAGCCCATTGATAAAGTAGCTCCTTTGTGTGGACTATTATTAAGGCAGACTTATTTATTTCATGAATTATCCTAAGGCCAACAATAGTTTTTCCACTTCCAACAGGTAAAGCCAAAACACCCATCTTTTCTTTTATTGCAAGCTTAACAGCTTTCTTTTGATATTTCCTTAACTCATAATTCTTATTCCATTCAGAATTTAGAGGCTCCCCTTCGACTATCCTCTCGTCCTTTATCTTAACCCTGTATCCTTTTGAGTTCAGGAATTTCTTTACCCTAAGAAGTAATCCAACCGGGAAAGTATTCGTATATGGGTCGTATAAGCTCTCTGCCTTATCCCACCTGCCAAAGTCCTTCCTAAACGACAATAAGTTATATATTTGGAAATAAACCTTAGGATCAGCCCTCTCCACTTTAACTTTTGCACTCCCTCTTGGGATCCTAAACACTACCATATCTCACCACTACGAAGGTTGTGTTTGAAAATCTGCTTTTATAAAAATTTGCATTGGACATAACCAACATTTTTAAAGTGCAATGCCCAAAAATTCTCAAGAGGTGACGAAAATGGTCATGAAGTTATCTAAACTCTACAAGAAGAAAATATACAACACGAAGGGTAAATACGTTGGAGAAGTTGATGAGATAATAATTGACATTGGAGAAAGATATGGTAAAGTCCTAATTTTAGCATTACCAGGAGAAAGAGTCGGTGTACCATATGAGAGGGTTACAGCTGTGGGAGATATAATCCTTGTAGAGGCGGCAAATAAAAAAACCTAATAGAGGAGAAAAATTTCTCCCTCGACGTCCTCTAAATAACTCCCAAGACCTCCTATCTTTAGTTTCTCCCCTTTCTCAGTTTCAATCGTTATATTTGCTGTCAGAGGTGTATATTCAAAGCCTATGATCCTTCCTTTTATTTTAACTTGGGTTTTATCTTTGAGGAATCTTCCAATAACCTCTATCTCCCTATCGACACCGATACTCTTAAGTACGGTTATTACTGTCCTTATATGAGTCAGTACAACGGGTTTACTAAGTTTGTCATACTCAAGTCCCTTAATTTCTTTGCTATTATCAAAGTACATCGTATAAAACCAGTGGACATAGTTCTGAATTAGTTTCGCAGACTTTGCCCAGAAGGAATAAAATCTTTCCTTTCCTTTATTTTCTGGCAAAGTTCCAAAGAAAAGAGCATAGTTTACGTCTCCAATTATCCAAGTACCCATAAGCCAAGGAGCCTCCCCACTTTTTGCCAATATCACATTTCCTTTTTCATTAAGCCACTTAGGGATACTTTCAAAATTACTTACAATTATCATCAGAATGTCATCCCTCTTCTCTATAGCATCTCTCAGCTGTTTAAGGAATTCAAAGGGCGTGTTAATTAATATTTCATGCTTTGCACTCCTTATTATGTATTCAGCTCTCTCAACAGTGTTCTCAAAACCATAAATTGTCCATATCTCCGGCAATTCTTCTCCATGGGTCTCCTTATAGAGATATTCAAAAGCCTTCTTTAGGTTTTCAATATCCTCTATAAGCTCCTTTTTAAGCCTCTCCAAGACGAGTTCTGGATTCACCGGGGCATAAAGCCTAGGCGTGCCATGCATGATGTCAACAAAACCCTTCTTTGATAGTGAGCTCAACACGTCGTAAATCCTTGTGTGAGGGATTCCACTCTCCCTTGTCACATCAGTAGCCTTGCTTGGCCCCAATTTGAGAAGAGTTATGTATGCTAAACTCTCATACTTAGTTAGGCCAAATTTTTGAAGCTTTTGAATTATATCTTCCTCTATCATCTCACTACCTCCCAGGTTTCATCCTTAGTGATATATGGGATTATATGCCTATAAAGGTTTTAGCTATGTGAACTACTAAAGGGCAGTAGGTTTCTTTGTGTGTCGTTGTGGGTGGCTCGTGGAGAGGTTGCTTACACTGAGGCAGGTGGCTGAAATTCTCAGCGTGAGCTTTATTACAACCAAGAGGTGGATTTACTCTGGCAGGAGAAAGGCAGTAAAGCTTCCAACGGGCAAGTGGAGGAAGATCATGAGGATACCAAACCTTGCAACGGAGATTGGCATCGGGATGTCCTCGCTGTTTGGAATTTGTGTTTTAAGGGATTATGAGAACTCTGCCCCGAGCCCTGGTGGTGTTTTCGTAGGTGGGTGCCCCGTGCCGTTGGGCTCGAGCGCCACCAGTGAAGCCACCTGGATTGAAAAATCCAGATGGCTAAGTGGAACTCCCTACCGCCGATACACGATGAAGCGGTAGGGAGAAACGGTAATAACCCTTAATAACAAACACGTGCGTGATAATCATGGATAGTGTGGCAGAATTTATAGCCAAGAAATGTAAGGCAGGAAAAGTCATTGAGATAGGGATTGGATTTTATACTAAGATTGCAGAAAAGCTAAGGGAATTAAACGTCAATGTTATTGTCGTTGATGTCAATGAGAGTTCAATAAAAAGAGCAAGGGAGCTAGGATTGGAGGGCTATGTTGATGATATTTTCAACCACTCCCCAGAG
>QMUI01000058.1 GCA_003660485.1 Thermococci archaeon
AGCAAAGAGGTATACAGAACGAGCGTTACCATCAGGCTACCCAAGTTCAGGAAGGGCGATGTAGTTGAGGACAGGCATGGAAGGGTGTATAGGGTGGAAAGCGTTGATGGGAAGGGCATGAGGCTCAAGAACCTCGAAACTTGGGAGAGCGACCACTTCGACTGGAAGACTATAAAGAGGGAGAAGATTGACTTAGTGGAGCACGAGGAGAGGAAGGCACTGCTTATGGGTCAAACTCCAACCGAAGCTCAGTTCATGGACATGGAGACTTACGAGACCTTCGAGGTTAGGAAGCCCAAGGAAAAGCTTGAAGATGGGGAAGTGTATAAGATAGTGAAGGTTAGGGGCAGGCTATACATAAAGGAGAAGGAGGGTAGGGAATGATAATAGTCTACACAACCTTTCCAGATTGGGAAAGCGCTGAGAAAATCGTGAAGACTCTGCTTGAGGAAAGGTTGATTGCCTGCGCCAACTTGAGGGAGCACAAGGCCCTCTACTGGTGGCAAGGGAAGATAGAGGAGGACAAAGAGGTGGGGGCAATCCTGAAGACAAAGGACGAACTCTGGGATGAATTGAGGAGAAGGCTTAAGGAGTTACACCCTTACACGGTTCCGGTGATAATAAAGATAAAAGTGGAGGACGTAAACGAGGAGTACTTGAAGTGGCTCGTTGAAGAGACGAGGTGAGATGATGAGTACGGGGCCACCTGACCGGTGATGACGTTTCTCCCAAGGCTGATCAGTTGTTCTTTTTCTTCCTTATGTACTCATCTATGGCCTTCGCTGCTTTCTTTCCGTCACCCATGGCCAAGATCACGGTAGCTTCTCCCCTGATTGCATCCCCACCGGCGAAAACCCCTGGGATGGAAGTCATTAGGTTCTCATCGACCTTTATCGTTCCGTCTGGATTCACCTCAAAGCCGGACTCCTCGAGGATAATCTTGTTGGGCTCGAGACCTATGGCAATTATTACTGTATCAGCTTCAACCGTAACGTACTCCCCCGTTCCAACGATCTTCCTCTTGCCTCTGGAGTCCTTCTCATTCAAGGGTTTCATCTTCTCAAACTTTACAGCCTTTACTTTTCCGTTCTCCCCCAGGAATTCAACGGGCTGAACGAAGAACATGAACTTTACTCCTTCTTCCTCGGCGTGCTTTATCTCTTCGATCCTGGCACTCATGTCCTCTCTGCCTCTCCTGTAGGCAATCGTCACTTCCGCTCCCAGCCTTAATGCTGACCTAGCCGCATCCATTGCCGTGTTTCCTCCTCCGATCACTATGACCTTCCTGCCTACGGCTATCGGGGTGTCGTATTCGGGGACTTTATAGGCCTTCATGAGGTTTATCCTTGTTAGGAATTCGTTTGCGGAGTATATTCTATCGAGCAGAATTCCAGGGATATCTAAGAGCTTGGGAGTTCCAGCACCAGTTCCAATGAACACGGCATCGTACTCTTCGAGGAGCTCCTGTATCGTTAGGGTTTTGCCTATCAAGTGGTCTGTCTTTATCTCAACTCCGAGCTTCTCGAGCTTCTTCAACTCGTAATCTAGGATCTCCTTTGGCAGTCTAAACTCTGGAATCCCGTAGACAAGGACACCGCCGGGCTTGTGAAGGGCCTCATATATTGTAACCTTGTACCCCATCTTTGCAAGCTCTCCCGCACATGTTAAGCCAGCAGGCCCTGCTCCGACCACCGCAACCTTTCCCTTGGTTCCATCGCACTTCTCGGCGAACTCACAGAGAAGCTCTTCATCAATTCCGTGTTCTCTTGCGTAATCCGCGACGAACCTTTCGAGTTTTCCTATGTTGATTGGGTCTCCAACCTTTCCGACAACACAGACCCCCTCACACTGCTCCTCCTGAGGACAAACCCTACCTGTAATTGCGGGAAGCGTGTTATCGTTCCATATTATCCTTAGTGCTTCCCTAACGGCTTTGTTAGGATCATCCCTGTACTTCCTTAAGGCTCCAATGAACCCTGGGATGTCTATGTGGACAGGACAACCCTTAATACAGGGAGCATAATCCTTAGGACACTGTAAACACCTTTCTGCTTCCTTTAAAGCTAACTCCCAGGTGTAGCCAAGGTTAACTTCCTTGAAGTCTTTAACCCTCTCTTCAACAGGTCTCTCAGCCGTGGGAACCCTCTCCTTGATGAGCTTCGGCATTCAAATCACCCCCTTCTCCTTCAAGTACTTAAGGTAGAGCTCCTTCGCGAGCTTCTCTTGCTCGACGAATCTGTTGTGGTTTCTGTTAATTGCATCCTCCCAGTCTATCTTGTGTGCATCGAAAACTGGGCCATCTCTGCACGCGAACTTAACTTTGCCGTCGTAGAGAACCCTACAAGAACCGCACATTCCCGTTCCATCAACCATTATCTGCCTAACCGTTGCGTAGGTTGGGATTCCATATGGTCTTGTGAGTTCAGCGAGCTTTGCTAAGTTATTCAGTCCTCCGCCTGCAAAAATTATATCCACTTTGTCTTTCTCAATTAACTCTTTAACTACATCAAGGTAGTGCCCCTTAATCCCCGCAGAACCATCTAACGTCGTCAGATAATGTTCATCGGCGACGGATTTTGCCAAGAATTCCTCCGGATACACGTGGTTCTTGTCCTCAAATGTCTGCACCGAGATTGTGTAGTTTCCGGCTTCTTTCATGGCCTTAAGTAAGGCATAGTTCTCGGCGTGACCGCAAACCGCATCTGAAGCGAAAACAACGTTTCCATACTCTTTGATCTTTATTGGTCTCCCCAGTGGCCCCAAGAAGCTGTAAAGTTCGTCTCCAACGTTAAACTCGTAGTAAAGTTGCAAGCTAGTTTTTCCTAGCTTCCTTATGAACATCATGACTCTTCCGTTCTCAGCCTTGAAGACGGACATTGGAATTCTCTCTCCCTTTTCATGGAGAATGAAGACAACAAACTGTCCTGGTTTCCATGCTCTAGCAACGTGGGGTGCCTCAACTTCTATCATGTAGTCTATGGGACTGAGATCCCTTTTGGCTGTAATCTTGTACCCCACGATGAACACCTCCGTTCGTACGAACAATTATGTTCACTAAAAGTTCGCAACCAAAAGTTTATACGGATTTCTAAAACCGAAAGTTTAGAACCGCTTTTCTTTCCAAAAAAGATCAATAAAGTCGAGTGTTAGGAGTTAAAATTTTTGGAAAAGAGATAACAAAATAGAAAAATTATCGGTCACCTGATCTTAGCCCCAAGCTTTACTTCTTTATCGGGCATCAGGAGGGCAACGTTTTCACCATCATCCGCTGCCAGTAGCATTCCCTGACTTTCGATCCCTCTGAGCTTCTTGGGCTCTAAATTGGCAACAACGACCACGTACTTGTTAAGCAACTCCTCTGGCCTGTAATACTTTTTGAGACCTGCAACTAAGGTTCTAACTTCCCCGCCGAGATCGACCTTAACGACGTAGAGCTTGTCGGCGTTTGGATGATCTTTAACTTCGATTATCTTTCCAACCCTTAAGTCAAGCTTTGCAAAGTCATCAAAGCTTATATAACCCACTTTTTCTCCCTCCTTTTTCTTTTTCTCCTTCTTCTCTTTATATCCCAACTTTCTCAAGATTATCTCACTCTCTTCGCCAAGCTTCTCCTTTGCGACCTTAACAACGAGATCCTTCTTGTAGTACTTGTCGAGGAGTAGCTTAGCCCCCTCAGGATTGCCTTTCGCCATGTACTTCAGGATGAAGTAGATTATCTGCTCGTCCGTAACTTTCTTGAACAGTATCTCAGGCTTCCTCACCCAATGTCCTGCAGGAAGCTCCTTAAACTTCCATTCTTTGACTTCATCAAGGTTCAAGAGGTGCCATATCTTCTCTCCAGTATCCGGAAGAAAAGGCTCGATAAGTATTCCGAGGGCTTTAACTATCTGGAGGGAGATGTTTACTGTGGTTGCGGTTCTCTTCATATCTGTTTTTGCGGTCTTCCATGGTTGCTTGTGATCAAAGTACTTGTTGCCGAAAGATGCTAGGGCCATTACTCTCTTCAGTGCATCCTTGAATCTGTACTCCATTATGAGCTTTCCAACTTCTTTGAATGCTCTCTCTATCTCCTCGAACGCCTGCTTATCTAGCTCATCCAGCTCTCCCCTCTCCGGAATAACTCCATCGAAGTACCGGTTGACGAAGGTCATGGCCCTGTGGACGAAGTTCCCTAAGTTGTTGACGAGCTCCTCGTTAATCTTTGTCTTAAACTCCGCAAAGCTGAAGTCAGAATCCCTAGTTTCCGGCATTATGGTGGTTAGGTAGTACCTGAGGTAGTCGGCGGGGAAGACATCCAGAAACTCGTGCAACCAGATGGCCCAGTTCCTGCTTGTTGAGAACTTCTTGCCCTCCAAGTTCAAGTACTCGTTCGCTGGAATGTCGTAGGGAAGGTTCCACTCCGCCTCAACCTCCTCATCCTTGTATTTACCATAGGCCATCAGAAATGCAGGCCAGAATATCGCGTGGAATGGAATGTTGTCTTTCCCTATGAAGTGTATCACCCTAGTTTGCCCGTCAAGGTTAAGCCAGTACTTCTTCCACTCATTCGGTTTTCCAATCCTCTTGAAGTACTCCATAGTTATCGAAATGTACCCTATCGGAGCCTCGAACCACACATAGAGAACCTTGCCTTTCATATCCTCTTCATTTAGGGGAACAGGAATTCCCCACTCTAAGTCCCTAGTTATGGCTCTATCCTCTAGCCCCTCCTTGATCCATCCAAGAACCATGTTTTTAACGTTGGGCTTCCAGTGCTTTTCCTCTATCCACTTCTTGAGCCTTCCCTCAAAGTCCCTCATCTTTATGTAGTAGTGGGCTGAGTCTCTGAACGTTATTGGATTCCCACAGATGTTACATCTCGGATTTATCAGGATTTCTGGAGTGAGAGGTCTCCCACAAACCTCACATTGATCTCCTCTCTGGTTTTCGGCCCCACAGTAAGGGCATGTTCCTATGACGAATCTATCTGGCAAGAACATCTTGTCGTGCTCACAGTAGGCTTGCTTTGTGACCTTCTTAACTAGGTGTCCATTTTCCAGCGCTTTGAGGAAGAACTCTTGGCTTAGTTTATAGTGAACGGGTAATTCGGTTCTTCCAAAGAAGTCGAAGCTTATCTTCGCTCTCTGGAACGTTATCTTTATATGCTCGTGGTACTCATCTACTATTTCCCTGGGACTTCTTTTCTCTTTTATTGCCCTGAAGGATATTGGAGTACCGTGCTCGTCTGTTCCGCAGATGAAAACGACTTCTTCCCCTTTGAGCCTTAGGTACCTTACGAATATGTCAGCAGGTAGATAGGCCCCTGCTAGGTGGCCAGCATGTATCGGCCCATTGGCGTAGGGAAGAGCAGAGGTGACCATATAGCGAACCATTTTATCCACCTCCTGTTGTGTGGGCATTAAACTTTTCCTTTAATTTAAACATTACGAAGGGTTATTTAGGCGGGAGGAAATTATGTAAGTTTATGCATATTAATATTCAACTCGACCCAATTCTCTCTTCCTACCTTGTAAACTTTTATTAATCCCATCTGCTCCAGCCTGCGGACCATTCTCCACACAGTTGTCTTTGGAAGGTCAAGGGCTTTTCGAAGATCTGCTTGACTACTTCTTCCTCCCACATCTAGCAAGTACTTAATTGCCCTTATCTCATCGTCATTTAGGTTATATTGTTTTGCGATTTTTCCTATCTTATCTTCAAAGTAAGAGAGTTTGCGTCTTGGCTTTCTTTTCTTCAAGAAGAACGCAACAATAGTAGTAAACACTAAGGCCATAATTATCAATGGAACTACTTTCCTTAAGGGGAACCTTTCCTCTGCTAATAAACTTGGAAAAGTATAATATATCGTCACGTTTCCTGGTCCTATTAAGACTGTGTTATTTCCAATTATCCTTATTGGAATGTCTGAGAGTCCAACGATCTCCGCGCCTTGTGGGAGTATTATTTCAGCGGGGGCCCTAGGTAGGTTCAGATTGAGTGTCCATAAGCTACCCTCATTGGATACTAAGCCGCTCGCTGTATAAATAATCCTTACACGTGTTGAATTACGAGTTTCAATGAACAGGGAACTATTCTGGAGGGTATAAGGA
>QMUI01000059.1 GCA_003660485.1 Thermococci archaeon
AAGTTCTAGGAATTTGGATAGTTTTTCTCGTTTCTTGGGAATAGTAGAACCAACAAACTTTGCAAACTTTTTCCTAGATGCTATTCTCCCTATCGCGAGGATGTAAAAGTCCTTGGTGTATCTGTACTCTTTGCCCCTAATGTATGAGATGTCTCCCACCCTTTTCACTAGGTATATGTTTGAGGAAATCCCAAGCTTTTCGAGCAATTCTTTGCACAGTTCTAAAACTTCCAAATCACTGTTTCCTATGGTTATTCTTCCAATTCTCGGATTTTTCTTATCCACGTAAACGCTTCCCTCGCTATCAAAGAACCCTCTCAGGAATTCCACGGGCCACCTCCTCGCAACTTCAAATAGCTTCTCTCTCGACCCAGTTAGAAACATGTAGAGCTCCTTGCTTACAGCTTCAACAACCCACCTTCCAACTCTTGAAGAATCGTTCTCCCAGTAGAGGCTTGGCCTCAAGCCTATATCTTTAAGGGCCTCAGCGAAGGCCTCAGCGAACTCCCTGTCAACTACCTTAAGCCTTATCCTGTATCTGTATCTATCGTCAAGGCTCACACTCCCATCCCCGAGGTGTACTCCAACTACATAGGCAAGAGAAGGTGATTCAAAGTTAATCCTCCTGACTTTCCTCAGAGGATCACTCTCCCCTTTGCACCATCTCATAACAGTGGCCTTTGAAATCTTAACTCCCTTCTTTTCCTTAAGGATTTTGGTTATCTTGGAATAACTCAAGCCCTTCTTTCTTAACCTTCTCACTTCTTCACGAATCTTCTCGACCTCTTGGGGACTTAAATCCTTAAGGGATCGCATACTCAGCACTATCAATATAAGTATTTAAATTTTTAGATGATGATAGGCTTTATAACTTCCCATGATGGTCACAGAGACCTGAGAAACTAAAGTTGCAAGTGCCGCTCCAGAGGCTCCATACTTGGATATGAGAATATAGTTCAGCACTACATTTAGCAGGGCCGTGAAGCCCACTATCTTCGTAAACTCAAGCTCCTTACCGGTTGCGTTCATTAGACTTCCTATAAGGGAGTTCAGGAACATAAAAGGAACTGCAACCCCTAGGATTTTGAGAATTGGAATGCTGGGTAGGAATTTACTTCCCAAGAAAATGCTGATCAAGAGGTTAGGGAATGCCATCAATCCACCGGCACTTACGATTCCTAGTCCTAAGAGGGTCATATAGGCTTTATTGAACAGCGTTCTGACTATTCTCCTATCCTTCTCCCATAGCCTTGCCATTGGAGGTAAGATGGTTGGAATCACAACCGTAGGGACAAGCAAGGCAACTTGAATAAACATATATGCCCCTCTATAAAGGCCCGTCTCGTAATTTCCCCTCAGCAGGTTTAGCATGACAACATCGGTCTGATAGTATATCATGGTGAATAGGTTGATTAGCCAGAAGGGATATGACCTTCTGAGAATCCCTAGCCACTCTTTAAGTTTAAACTTAGGCCTCACAAATCCGGCAATTTTGGTTGTGAAGTAAATCCTCATGGTATCTCTGATAACGTATCCAGCCACTAAGGCTTCCACAAAGGTTCGCAGTGATCTGAGGTAGTACAGAATTGGAACTCCCGTTATAAAGGCCCAGCACCTTTCTGTGATTCTCGCTATAGCCTCATACTTGGTAACCTCATGCGCGTACATAAGTCCAGTAAAGAAAGTAGCTACCCAGTATAGAATAGCTTCTACGCCAACTCCCAAGATCAGGAGCTTCACCCAGAGGGGCTTTGGAAGGAATAGAGTTATTACGGCTAGAATCACGAAATTCATAAATGCTAAGGAAATCTTCAGTCCAAGGGCTACTGGAACTAAATCGCGGAGTCTATTTTTATCCTTGGAGACTTCCTTCGTTACATAGAAGTTAACGCCAAAGTCCGAAAATACTCCCAGGATTCCAACGTAGTAGAATATGAAAGAGTATAGCCCAAGACCCTCTGGTCCCAAGGTTCTTCCCATGACAACTATTATACCATAGGCTAAAACTTTCGAGAGTACTTCAGCAATGAAAAGCCAACCAGCGTTTTCTATGAGCTTCCACTTGAGGCTTTTGGCCATCGCTAAAAGAAAGGAGGGAGGGTTAAAAAAGCTACCTTTCCAGCGGATAGTTTGGGGCTTCGTTGGTGATTATTATATCGTGGGGATGGCTTTCTTTTAATCCTGCTGAAGTTATTATCACGAACTCGCCCTTCTCCTTTAGTTCTTTTATGTTTCTTGCCCCGACGTACCCCATTCCTGCCCTTAGACCTCCTACCAATTGATACAGCACCTCGCTGACTGTCCCTCTGTAGGGGACGACCCCTTCAACGCCCTCAGGAACGAACTTCCTCGTCTTCATGTAGCCTCCCTGGTAGTACCTTTCCGCTCCTCCCTTCATCATTGCCCCTAGAGATCCCATCCCTCTGTACTGCTTGTACTTCCTCCCGTTTATTATTACTTCCTTACCTGGGGCCTCCTTTGTTCCAGCGAGCAGGTTGCCGAGCATTACGGCATCGGCTCCTGCAGCAATGGCCTTGACTATATCTCCGGAATACTTTATCCCTCCATCGGCTATAACGTACAATCCGTACTCTTGGGCTCTGTCAGCGACCATTGCAATGGCCGTTATCTGAGGCACTCCGACTCCGGCAACGACCCTGGTTGTGCATATGCTTCCGGGCCCAATTCCAACTTTAACTGCATCTGCGAACGTTAGGTCATCTACTGCCTTTGGATTAGCTATGTTGCCGACTATGAAGTCTGCATCAACCCTTGACCTCATTTCTTTCATAGCTTTTATAGCCCTGAGATTGTGAGCGTGAGCTGTATCAACAACTATAACGTCAACTCCAGCCTTATCCAGGGCTATGGCCCTCTTTATGTCAAAGGGGCTTACGGCTGCAGCAACTAGCAGCTCACCGTTTTCATCCCTCACTGCGTTCTTGTACTTCTTCCTTGCAACTAAGTCGCTCATCGTTATGAGGCCGATGAGCTTCCCTTCTTCGTTGACAACTGGTAGCCGCTCTATTCTGTTTTCCATCATTATCTTCAACGCTTCCTCAACATCGATGTTCTCAGGGACTGTTATTACGTCCTTGGTCATTAGCTCTCTAACGGTTCTTCCCTCCCTTGCGGCGATATCGGTCTTGCTTATTATTCCAACGACCCTCCCATCCTCAACCACTGGCAGGCCATCGATGTCATGCTTTTCCATTAAGAAGAGAGCAAATTCCACGGTTTCATCTGGGCTTATCGTGATTACGTCCTCAACTATGAACCTCTCGGCTTTCTTCACCCTTTTTACCTGCTCAACCTGCTCCTCTATGCTCATGTTCCTGTGTATAACTCCCAAGCCACCCTCTCGAGCCATTGCTACCGCCATTTCCCATTCGGTCACGGTATCCATCGCCGCGCTTAGAATTGGGATGTTCAGCTTTATGTTGGGGGTAATTTGCGTAGAAACGTCGACATCTTTCGGCTCAACCTCTGTAGCCTGTGGAATTAGGAGAACATCATCAAACGTGTATCCCCTAATTGCATTCTCGAGCTTCTCAACGAATTTTCCCATCTTTTCCCTCCTCCTCACCCTTTTTGAGGAGATAATTTGTTGATATAAAAATCTTTAGGGGGCAATCTTTAAATATTCATTTTTACCCAATATTGAGTAAGAGGTGACAAAAATGATACACATCCTTGAGGAGTACTTCAAGAATTATCCAGCAAGGAGGAAGGTTGTTGAGTTTCTCTGGAATGCTGGACTGTCAGTGAGGGATGGAAAGATCTACATCAGGGGAGTTGAAGTTCCAATCACAGGGATAGCTCAAGCCACCGGAGTAAACAGAAAGATAGTCTATCACACCATAGAGTACATAGAGTCAAAACCAGCGTTGAGAATACTCTTCGAGAACCTCTCTCCTAGGTCGAGCTTAATTTCAATAGCCCCTCTCATGGGCTGGGAAGTGCTCGAGCTCACGATACAAAAAGAATCATATGAGAGGGTCCTTGCTAAGGTTCTCCAGATCCTGGCCGAGAGGGGGATAAGGGTTGTTGAGGTATTTGGTAGCAACCCTTACGAAGAGAGAAGTAAGGCCTATCTCGTTATAGAGGGAGTACTTCCCTTTGATGTCATAGCATCCATGAGAAGTGAAGGGGCGTTGGAGAAGATAGTCATCCACACACCCGAGAGGAATAAAGAGAGGATGATATGTCCGAAGTGTGAAGTCAAATATTGCCCTAGGAAAGTTATCTTCACCCCAGAATCCTAAACCCCCTTTCTCCCTTGGGTTCTTCCCACTGTATATCCACCCTGGTAACCCTGGCCAGCGGGGGCCCTTGGTGAGCCCATCCTATTAAAGCCTCAACCCTTTCCTCTTCCCCTTCAAGCACGGCCTCAACGCTTCCATCAGGTAAATTCCTTACCCAGCCATTTATACCAAGTTTCCTAGCTTCTCTCTGCATGCTCCACCTGAACCCGACCCCCTGAACCCTGCCGTATATTCTCAAGTGAGCCCTAACGATTCCCATAGCTCCTCCCACCCATATATCTCCTGGGACGCTTAAGATATTTTCTTGAGCTCGACCTCCAGCTTCTCCAAGTCCACCATGGCATAGTATCCCCGTGAAAGCGGACCGGGATTAACAGCTATTGTCCTTCCAATTCTTTCTACTCCCCTACCTTCATGGATGTGACCGCAGATACATAGAGGTGGCTGATTTTCTTCGATAAACTTCCTTAGTCCCCTACTCCCAGTATGAACTCCTGAAAAAGTTTTGTCAAGCTTCGTACCGTACGGAGGAGCGTGGGTTAGAATAATGTCCCCCTCCTTATAGTTCCTCCTTAGGGACTCGTAAATTTCCTCATCCGAAAACTCCCATATTGTTGAGAATGGAGTTACATTCGAGCCACCGAATCCAACTATTCCTACGCCTCTAACTTCGACCCTCTTATTATGGACGCTTATTCCCAGTTTCTCCAATGTTTTAAGGACATCCCTTCCATCACAGTTTCCCATAACAGCCAAGAGGGGCTTTCCAGTTCCAAGGAGAGGGGATAATATTTTTTCAGCCTCCCTGCCGTTACCAAAGTGGGTGATATCACCGGCTATTAAAATCACATCAAAATCATCAAGCTCCCCCGCTAGTGTCTTAACTTCTCGGTAGTTCCCGTGTATATCAGTTATAGCAAGGACTCTCATTTTATCACCCTAAAAATCTAAGCATGTTATAAGCCTTAAGCTTAACTTAAGCTTAAAAGATGAAATTTTATTCATGAATATGGTGGTAGGGGTGGGATGGAGAGAAGAGCTAAGAAAGGAGGGTTTTCTGAATGTGGGAGATTTCATAATCGAGCTGATTTACATTAATTGTCCCTGTGAGCCGATGCCCCCCGCCCTGGCTATATACGATAAAAAGAACGATGAGTGGTATAGAGTTGATGAGACAGCGCAGGCGAACAACTACACTGAGGCCTGCGACTGGGCAATCGAAGTTATCGAGAGAATTAGGAGGGATGAAGAGGTCAAGATAGTAGGGCTTGATGGGCCTGCCCCACCAAAGGTCGTAGCGAAATTAAGGAAAGCCCTTCAAAAATTGCCAGATTAATGTTAAAATCATTAGATAACACTGAAAGTATTAAACTAAAACTTGCCAAAAGATTTATAAGGGGATTAGATGTGCACCTCGGTAAGGGAACTAATGAAGTATGATGTTGTTATAATAGGGGCGGGTCCTGCAGGCCTTTTTGCGGCTTATGAACTTGCCGAAAAGAGCGATCTAAGCATTCTAGTTATCGAAGAAGGTGGAGATGTCGATCAGAGAGTCTGTCCAATGTACGAGCTCGGCTACTGCGTTGGGTGCAAGCCCTGCCACATAATGAGCGGCGTTGGAGGGGCTGGGGGACTAAGTGATGGAACAGTGAACCTAAGACCGGACATCGGTGGGGATCTTACGGAGTTAACGAACGATGAGAATTATTCTTGGCAACTTGTTTGGGAAGTTGATCAGATACTCCTCAAGCACGGTGCCCCCAGGAACCTGTACAAGGGAGATCCAGACCAAATAAGGTACTGGGAAAGG
>QMUI01000060.1 GCA_003660485.1 Thermococci archaeon
CCTCCTCCTGTCCCTGGGGAACAGTATGACCTCCCTAATATTTCCAATGTCAAGCATCCTCATTATCAGCCTCTCGGCTCCAAGTCCAAAACCTCCATGGGGTGGCATTCCGTACCTGAAAGCTTTTAGGTAGAACTCGAAGCTCTCTGGGTTTAATCCTTTCTCCTTTATTTGCTCCACCAATATGTCGTGCCTGTGCTCCCTCTGCCCTCCGGAACTTATCTCAATGCCCCTGTACTCTAGATCGAAGGCCCTACAGATCTCTGGCTTATCATCGTACTTCATTATGTAGAAAGGCTTGGCCTCGCTTGGGTACCTATAGATGAAGTACAAGTCTACTCCCTCGTTCTCCTTCATGTACTTGCCTAACAACTTCTCCCCCTCGGTATCTATATCCTCACCCCAGGCGATCTCCTTGCCCAAATCAGCCAAAATCTCGAGGGCCTTATCGTACGTTATCCTGGGGAAGGGTTGCTTTGGTTCCTCAAGCTCGAACTCTAAAATTTTAAGCTCCTTCTCGTTGTTCTCTCTCACGTACTTGATCGTGTAAACGACTAACCTCTCGAGGAGATCCATAACTTCCTCCTCGTTCTCTATGAAAGCCATCTCTGCATCTATGCTCCAGGCCTCATTTAAATGCCTCGTAGTGTTGTGCTCTTCAGCCCTAAAGATTGGGGCTATCTCAAAGACCTTATCAAGCCCGGTTGCCATCATCATCTGCTTGTAAAGTTGCGGTGATTGAGCGAGGAATGCATCGTTCTCGAAGTACCTCATTGGAAATAATTCAGTTCCCCCCTCGGTTGCCGTGGCAATTATCTTTGGCGTGTGGATCTCTATGAAGCCCTCGTTGTAGAAGAACTCCCTCACGGCCCTAAACACGTTCGATCTTATCTTGAATATTGCCATAACTTTCGGATTTCTCACGTCCATGAACCTGTTGTCTAGTCTAGTGTCAAGCTCAGCCTTGACCTTCCCGGTGGGATCGAGGGGGAGGGGAGTCTGGGCTCTGCTTATCACCTCGAACTTCTCTGGGATTACCTCAAAGCCAAGCTTTGCCTTTGGGGTAAAGTTGACTACGCCCTCAACGACCACTACATCTTCACTGTTGAGCTTGGGAATGAGCTTGAATATCTCCGGGGGAACTTTCTTCTTTGGGGCCGTTACCTGCACTATCCCTTCCCTGTCCCTTATCCAGACGAACTTTATCCCTCCCAGATCCTTAACCTCCTGAACCCAGCCGGCAACTTTAACCCTCTTCCCGTTGAGCTCCTTGGTTATCTCGCTAGAATAGTGCGTCCTTAACATTTCAACCCCCGAGTGAAGAAAAATTAAGGGCTTTTAAATTTTTAGAAAAGAGGGAAATCAGAAGAGCCACTGGTTCTCTATACACTCATCACACGGAGGCTTCTCTCCGGCGATTGCCTTGAACTTCTTGTAGATACACTCCGGTAACCCAAGGGGACACCTGTCTGGGGTTAGTTCGGGTCTCACTTTTGTCGGATCAAGCTTGATCCTTATGTACGCTTCATACTCCTCAACTTTCTTCCATGGGAGTATTTTTGCTCCATAGATCACAAGGTTGTCATAGATCTTTGCGTAGTCTCCCACAACTGCGTTTTCCTTGACTATGACGTTCTTCCCAACGACGACTCCCTCTCCCAGGATTGCATCTTTTAGCTCGGCCCTCTCTTTCACTATGTCGTTGCCAAGTAGTATTGACCTCTTAATGTAGGCCTTCTCCTCAACTATCGTGTTCGGGCCTATGTACGTGTAGGCTTTTATCTTGGCCCCATGTCCTATCTTTGCGTTGTTATCGATGTACACCGGACCTTGAACCTCAACATCCTCAGGAATCTCCACGTTCTCCCCCAAGATGAGGTAGCCATTCTCCTTGGCAAGCTCGTCAAGGGCTATCTGATGAGCATAGAATAGGTCGTCCGGAGTTCCAAGGTCAACCCAATAATATTCCTTGGGCATCTTGTATCCATAAACTAAGCCTTGGCTTACGAACTTTGGCAAAATCTCCCTCTCAAAGTAGATCTCTTTATTCTTCGGTATCTCCTTCAGGACATCTTTGTTGACCATGTAAATTCCAGCATCAACTAGGTTCGTCTTTGGTTTCCTGGGCTTCTCCTCGAACTCTATAATTTTGCCCTCTTCATCCGTGATAACAACACCGAACCTCTCTGGATCATACACCTTGGTTAGCGCAACTGTAATCAATCCATCGTTCTTCTTGTGGGCCTCTATAAGCTCGGAGTAGTTGAAGTTCGTGAACACGTCACCGTAGATAACCAAGAAGTCATCGCTCACGTAATCCTCAACGTTCTTCAAGGCTCCACCGGTTTCTAGAGGCATTGGGTCATTAACGAACTTAATGTCCTTAGGATAGTCCTGCATCTTTTCCTGAATGAACTCCCTAATCTCGCCCCTCATATAGTGTACTGAAAGTATAACCTCGTCAATCTCGCTAACCTTCTCCAGGGCCTCAAGAATGTACTGAAGGTTAGGCTTCCCGAGGACGGGAACCATTGGCTTTGGTCTTGTTGATGAAATAGGCCTCAATCTAGTTCCAAAACCTCCCGCAAGAATTACAGCTTTCATGTTATCACCGTCAAGATCTCAGATTTCACTTTTATAAAATTTTCACTTCATAAAGGTCAAGATTTTCTCAAAAACTCGTCATTTATAGTTAATCAGGGGGAAGTTTAGTGTCAACACTTTGAAGAATTTCCAAAATGTTAAACGTTATTATTTTATATGCTTATCAGCAGAAATCCCAGGAATTAGAAAAGTAATTAAGGTTGTATTTTAATTATTGTATTATGCTTGAGTACAAGAAATTCAAAGTCTCATTGGGGGATGAGAAAGTTAAAGTTGCAAAGAAGATACTCAAAAAGCTCATTGAGATTGCCGATTCTGAGCCGTACTGGAGAGTTGTTGAAGAAGCCCTTGGATTGAGGGAGAGGGAAGCTAAGGAGGTTCTCTTGTTCTTAGAGAGTATTGGAGAGCTTAAGATAAGAAGGGCAAAGAATGGGAGAAGGCTCTACGTACTAACGCTTAGGGAGCGGAGGAGGAATCCCCAGACCTTGGATAAGTGGCTTGGGGTTAGCAAAACTGTTTAACATGACAATTTTCCGGGACTTATTTTGTTTTCGCAAAATTTTATATGGATAAATGTAAAGATAGTTCTGGGTGCTCTCCATGTATGGGTATTGGGGCAAGATTCTAAGAGTAAACCTTTCTGATGGGACGATTAAGGAAGAGAAGTTCGACGAGAACTTTGCTAAGAAATGGCTTGGTACGAGGGGCTTTGGGATCTACTACCTTCTCAAGGAGATGGATCCAAAGGTTGACCCCTTCAGTCCAGAGAACAAGCTTATATTTGCAACGGGCCCGCTAACGGGAACTTCTGCTCCAACGGGCGGAAGGTACATGGTGATAACCAAGAGCCCCCTGACGGGATATATAGCGATGGCAAACTCGGGTGGCTATTTTGGTGCTGAGCTTAAGTTCGCAGGGTGGGACGCCATAATTGTTGAGGGGAAAGCAGACCACCCCGTGTATATTTACATCAACGAAGAGAGCGTTGAAATTAGAGACGCCTCTCACCTCTGGGGCAAGCTCGTAAGCGAGACCGAGGAAAAGTTAAAGGAAGAAGTTGGGGACAAGAACGTTCAGATAGCCTCCATTGGACCGGCCGGAGAAAACAAAGTTAGGTTTGCAGCAGTGATGAACAACGGACACAGGGCCGCGGGAAGAGGTGGAGTTGGAGCGGTTATGGGAAGCAAGAATCTCAAGGCAATAGTAGTTAGGGGACACAAGAGGGTGGAGGTCGCTGACAAAGGGAAGTTCATGGAGGTAGTCAGGGAGAAGATTGAAAAGCTCAAGAAGGATCCAGTTGCCGGTGGAGGGTTGCCGAAGTATGGAACCGCCGTTCTCGTGAACATAATTAACGAGAACGGACTCTACCCAACGAGAAACTTCCAGACTGGAGTGTTCAAATATGCCTACGAGCAGAGCGGTGAGGCAATGGCTGCTAAATATCTAATCAAGAATAAGCCGTGCTTTGCCTGTCCAATAGGCTGTGGAAGGGTCAACAAGTTGCCAACCCTTGGAGTTACCGAAGGACCGGAGTACGAGAGCACTTGGGCCTTAGGTGCCAACCTTGGGATTAATGATTTAGCTGCGATAATCGAAGCTAATCACTTCGCCGATGAGTACGGAATGGACACGATAAGCCTCGGTGGAACTTTAGCAACAGCGATGGAGCTCTACGAGAGGGGCCTGCTCAAGCAAGAAGACATCGGAGGAGACAACGTCCCGCCCTTCAGGTTCGGCAACACTGAAGTGCTACACTACTGGATCCACAAGATAGCAACTAGGGAGGGCTTTGGCGATGTCCTTGCAGAGGGAGGCTACAGGTTGGCTGAAAAGTTCAATGGCCTCGAGTACTTCATGGGCGTTAAAAAGCAGGAACTTCCAGCCTATGACCCGAGAGGTGCCGAGGGTCACGGACTTGGTTACGCGACCAACAACAGGGGAGGCTGTCACATCAAGCAGTACATGATAAGCCCTGAGATCCTGGGTTACCCATACAAGATGGATCCGCACGACATAAGCGACGAGAAGGTCAAGATGGTCATCTTATTCCAGGACCTCACGGCGTTGATTGATGCTGCTGGCCTCTGTGTCTTCACAACGTTTGGACTTGGGGCTGATGACTACAGGGATCTCCTAAATGCAGCGCTAGGCTGGGACTTCTCAACCGAAGACTACCTCAAGATAGGAGAGAGAATATGGAACGCCGAGAGATTGTTTAACCTTAAAGCTGGTCTTGATCCACTCAAGGAGGACACATTACCTAAGAGGATCCTTGAAGAGCCAATGCCAGAGGGTCCACATAAGGGACACGTGGTTAGGCTCAAGGAGATGCTACCAAGGTACTACAAGTTCAGAGGATGGACAGAAGACGGAAGAATTCCAGAGGAGAAGCTTAAGGAGCTTGGGCTTGAGGAGTTCATGTGATCTCCTGTCTGTTCTTTTTTGGATTTTTATTTTAGCTCTTACCGGGGGCAATATTCTAGTTTTTGCTTATTGTAATGACTCCTTTCAATTCTCTTTTAGTCTTATTGGAACAGCACAAGTTTTTACTCATTTTCCTCTATATTATTCTTAGAAGGCTTGGATTTTATAAGTCTTTTGGCAAAGGGTGCTTACCGGAGCCTTAAAAGGCCTTAAAGAGCAGTTGTAAGAATTCAAAGCCCGAAACGAAAGAATTTCTGAGAACTCTAAAATTTAAGTGCTCAAAAATGATCATTAAATTTTCAACGGCCTGTCAAATCAGTAGTTTAGAAACAAGCAGAATATGGGCGAATAATTGAGAAAAGACATGGTTTCAACAGGGTTTGAGATAAAAGAGCATCCCTTCTAGCTCCACTTTAAGCTCCGAAAAAATTTAGTTACAAAATATGCCGAAAAATATGACGAAATGTTACATACTAACAAAAAGTTACTGAAACTTTCCAATTCTCTTACAACCAATTATTCAACTAAATAAGCAATATTTAGATTTTTTCAAGGAAAATAGGGCCTGAGAGGTAGTATTTAAGATTTTTCGAAAGATATAAATTTCTAGGCATCCTATTTTTGATCATGTACGTGGTTATAGTATATGACGTGGCTGTTGAGCGGGTGAACAAGGTCAAGAAGTTTCTAAGACGGCACCTCCACTGGGTTCAGAACAGCGTTTTCGAGGGAGAAGTAACCTTAGCAGAATATGAGAGGATAAAGGCGGGCCTTCTTGACATTATCAATAAAGATGAAGACTCGATAATTATTTACAAGCTTCGCTCTAAGCCAATGAGAGAAACTCTGAGAGTGGAAAAGAATCCGATGGAAGAGGTCATCTGAGTTTACAAAATTTATTAAAATTATCGAAGAATTGTCGTGACTTGCCTCTATTCTCACCCAGCATCCAAAAGCTCAAGCTCATGCGAGCTAACTTAGTAATTTCTTAGCAACTTCAATTGCCTGCTTTGCTCTTTCCCTATCGACGAGCTTATATC
>QMUI01000061.1 GCA_003660485.1 Thermococci archaeon
CAACCTCCAGTCTACCATCCTCCTCACCTCATAAGCTCGCTAGTATTGCACCCAAAGCTGCAATTATCGTTGGCCACTTCCAGTAGAACCTCGCGGCCTGATCGATGGTGAACCTGGGGAATATCGTGCTTATGAATATCGCTAGCAGGAGGACTGCAAGTTGCTTAATTAGTAGAATGCCTAGCGTTGCGAGCGTGTTGAGTATTGAATTGGCGAATGTCGTTACCACGGCTCCTCCGAGGAATATGTTCGAGAAGAACAGTGTTTCTGCAAATAAGCCAATGGCGTGCTGTATCTGGAGGATACCCATGTGCTTTCCTCCGAACTCGACCATTGGGCCCAAGGATATTTCACCTGGGGCTGTCATAATATCAAAAGGTTCTTTTCCAAACATAGCTTGGAGGACTATGTCATAAGCTATGGCAGCGAGCAGTAATGGTAAGTGAAATATGCTCCATCCATGGGCTTGCTGAGCCATTACAATCTCGTACGTGCTGAATGTTCCATAGTACTCAGCCAATGCAACTATTGCAAATCCTAGGGGGACCTGAATTGCAAGCATTGTTAATAAAGCTCTCTGAGCGCCAATTCCTGCGTATGGATTTCCTGAACTCATTGCCGCAAACATTATTCCGAGCATCGGTATCTCGAGGAGGAACGTGATTAAGATCAAATCACCATAGGCTCTGAGTATGCTAACTCCGCCAAGGGGAATAAACATAAGTGCGAGTATCGTAGCTCCTAGTGCGAAGATGATTCCGAAGTCGTAAATGACGCCATGTGTAATGTTCTCCTTCTTGCTCAAGAACTTAATGGTGTCAATTATAGGCTGATATATCGGAGGTCCAATTCTCCTCTGTATCCTTGCGGTGACCTTTCTAATTATCCCCATGAACATGAATCCTACAAGGGTTGCGTATAAAATTATTAGGAGGGCCTTAAGAAATACCCCTAGCATTTTTCACACCCCCATCGCGGCGAGTATTACCAATATTATAGCGAGGTACCATGCATAAGCCTGAACATTTCCATTGTAAACATAATTCCTTGCAGTCTCGGCGAAGTCCTCAATGCTCTTCCAAATATCATGATAAAGCCTGTCAAAGCTTATTTTCAGCCAAAATGCCATCACTTCCCTAAGCGGGAGGAAGAAGTTCCTCCTTATCGTGAGATTGTACTCCATCGTTATCGGGTTACCTGACTGGTACGTGTCGGTAACCGGAACCCTTCTAACATTAGCACCCAGGAAGTAGACTATTGCAGCAATGAGCACTCCAATGACCATCCATATCGTTAGCAGTAATCCGTTGTACCTACCGAAGCCAAGGTCAAGCTCCCATATGTTGCCGGCGATTACTGGTTTGTCAAATATCTTGTTGAGTTCTTGAGCCACTATTCCCGGGGCTACTCCGAATACTACATTGAGAGCTCCAAGAATCCCCATAGCGATTGCTAGTGGAAGGGGTGCGTCCTTTGTACCTTCAAGGTCGCTTGGTCTCTGGCCGAACCACACTGCGTAGGTGAACCTAATCAGATAAACGAAACCTATTGCACTACCAAAGAACACCATTCCGCCGAGTATTGGGAGATTTTCATGAATTACGGCTTCAAATATAAGCCATTTGCTTGCGAATCCTACCAGTGGTGGAATTCCGGCTAGGCTGAGGATCGCTATGAACGCCATGGCAAAGGTATAAGGCATCTTCTCCGCTAGTCCACCAAAGTCCTTGAACTCGGTCTTTCCTGTCCTGTAGATTAAGGTTGCCACTATCAGGAAGAACAGTCCCTTGAAGAGGGCGTGGCTTATAGCGTGATATATTGCAGCCTCAATACTTAGAGCGGTTCCAACACCTAGGCCAACTAGAATGTATCCTATCTGGCTTATACTTGAGTAGGCAAAGAGCTTCCTTATGTCCTCCTGTAGTGCCGCTAGAATTCCTCCCACGATGATGGTTAGACCACCCAGGAACGCTATTATGTAACCAAACGTTGGCGCGCTCCTGAAGTGGCCAAACTCAACTACGAGCTTTCCGTACATGAGAATGTAGAGGAGTATGAACCCGTAAACACCAGCTTTGCTCAAAACTCCGCTGAACATCGCTGTATAGCTCTGGTTGGTTTCGCTGTAAGCATCCGGTGCCCAAACGTGAAGTGGGAACATTCCCGCTTTAACACCAAAGGCCAGGAGGAACAGGCCGTAGATCAGCATAGTTTCCGTTTTTGTGAACAGTCCAGAACCTCCCATCATCCTTCTCATGGCATCTTGGGTGAATGCTACTGAAACCTCCGGAAATGTCAGCGTTCCGGTCTTGGCATATATCAGGCCTATCGCAATTAGCATTGCATAAGCCCCGACTATGCTGAGGATGAAGTACTTCAGTGAGGCGTGCCTGTTATATTTTAAAACCATCATGAAACTCGCAAACGTCATGATCTCCCAAGCTATGAAGAACGTTATTAGATCGTAAGCCATGAATACCCCAAGAACTCCAGTAAGGCTCATCAGAGCAAAGAGCCACTCCCAGTTATCTCTCGCAGTTGATATCATCCCCAGGATAGCGGTGAAGCCAACAACGGCAGCTATCATTGAAAATACCCATGTTAAGTGGGAGAGCATTAGACCAAGCTTAAACCCTGCAACGTTTATCGTGAATTCAAGCCTCTCCCCAAGTGAGGGGTACAGCTTGATTAGTAAGGCTAAGGGAATCAGTGAGCCTGCAACGCCGATGATCTCCCTTACTCCCCTAATCCTTAAAAGCCAAGCTAGAAATCCTGCAACTAGAGGTGAAATTACGATGATTGGCAACTCGTTCATGATCCCACCCCCACGAGAGGAACGTTCTTAACGTAGTTGGCCACGTTGAATATGTCGCTTCCCGCCTTAACGACAATATTCCACACGGGTGCTGGATCAACACCTATGAGGATTATAATTGCTGCTAATATGACTAGAATACCAGCTATGACTCCTTCTTTGATCCTAATTCCTCCACCCATGAACCACATCCTGTGGATGAGCCTGAAGTAATAGACAGCCTCAACTACACTCGCGAACAGCACTAGCACTGCGGCCCAAAAGAACCCCGCTTGGAGTGTTGCTAGAATAATTCTAAGCTTGCTCCAGAACACGTTGAAGAGGGGGACTCCAACCGTTGCAGCTCCTGCTACGGTTATGGCTAGTGCTGTAAGCGGCATCTTCTTGCCCAGCCCCTCGAAGTTCTCCATGGTTGTTCCGCCCATTGCAATTCCAACGTACCCTATGGCGAGGAAGAGCAGGGTTTTCACTATTGCATGGTTAACCATGTGGAAGACCCCAGCATCGACTCCAGCTTGTGTTCCCAGGGAGAACGCTAAGGCTATTAGACCTACTTGACCTATACTCGAGTACGCTATCATCCTTTTGACATCTTTCTGCCTTAATGCTGAAAGCTCGGCGAACACGACCGTTAGAGTTGCCATTATTACAAGCAACCTGAGAATTGAGCTCCAGCCGCTGGCCTTTTGTAGGAGGTAGAGTAGCCTTGCCAGGGCGTATATTCCGGCCTTAACAACGAAGGCGGAGAACATTGCTGTTATTGGGTGTGGGGCTGCTTGGTAGGCATCAGGTGCCCAAGCGTTTAGGGGAAACAGTTCAGCTTCAACCGCGAGCCCGAATATTATGAGGGCTAGCCCCACTTGGGCCACTATTGGATTTATTGAGTTTGCAAGCTCAGCCAGCTGAGCCATGTTGAGCGTTCCAGTGGCCCCGTAGAGGAGGGCAACACCTACGAGGAAGAAGCTTGATCCTATTCCTCCCAAAACTATGTACTTCATTGAGGCCTCTGCCGCCTCCCCGGTCTTGTTATATGCAGTTAAGGCATAGGCTGTGATCGCGGTTATCTCCATGAAGACGAATAGGTTGAATATATCTCCCGTGGCAATCATTCCGGTAGCTCCAAGCATCAGTAGGAGGAAGAGCATTGCATATTTGTCTATTGGCTCAGTTGTTACAGCTTTAAGGCTGAAGATGGCCATGATGAAGCTAACGACCGCTATTATCAGGACGAACAGCGCTGCAAAGTGCCCTATGTAGAGATTAATTCCTATTGGGGGCCTCCAGCCACCGGCGTAGATTATTATCGGTTTGCCAGTTGTGTACACCTCTTTGAATACCCATCCGGCTATTCCCGTCTGGATTAACGTGATGAGGACGAGGTACGGCTTTATCAGTGACTTGTTTATCTGTTTTAGCACGGGGACGAAGAATGCGCTGATGAGAGGAAGGGCTATTAACAGGGATGCAACCTGATTCATCCTCTCAACCTCCTTATCTCTTCTATGTTTAGGGTTCCATACTTCTCATACAGGATTATAGCAACGCTAAGTGCCATTGCAGTTGTGGCAACTCCTATAACTATCGCGGTAAGAACTAGAGCCTGTGGAATTGGATCTACGGCTTGAGAAGGAGTTATGCCTTCGCTAAGAATTGGAGCTGACTTTCCAGATACATATCCTATACTTATCAGGAGCAAGTTTACACCGGTCTCCATTATGCTGAGCCCAACGAGTATCTTTAGGAGGTTCTTCTTTACTAGGACAGCGTAGAGGCCTATGAGGATTAGAGCGATTGCCCCGAAGTAATAGGCTGAGATCATTCTTTCACCTCCTCCTTGAGCATGTTGTCTATAATTCCGCTGAGCTCTGTTCCGACCTTGATTCCAATGATCGTGTAGATTACTGGGATGAAGCCTCCACTGAACAGCCTTCCTATGTTGCTAGTTCCAAGGTGCCACGTCTGCCATATCCAGTCGAAGAGAAAGTAACCACCAATTGCCAATCCTATAAGGCCAACGAGAACGTAGCCCATCCCTGCGAACCCTTCCGTGACCTCGAAGCCTTTGTGTGAGATTTCATAGGTGGTGAACGCCATGTACATCAGGAGGAAGGCTGTAGCTATCGTTGCTCCTCCTGGGAAACCTCCTCCTGGGGTAAGGTGACCGTGGATGAATATGTACATCCCAAACAGCATTATAAACGGGAACAGTAGCTTCGAGCCAGTGGTAAGCACAACGGATCCCTTAGTCTTTGCGGTTCTCTTCCTTTTCTTTCTCCACAGAAGGGCTCCAACACCTGTGGAAGCTATGAATAAAACTGTGACCTCACCCAGGGTATCGAAACCTCTGTAGTTAACTACAACGGCCGTTACCGCGTTTACCGCTCCAGTCTGCTCCTTAACGTGGTCTAAGTAGTATTTACTAACAAGCATCTTATCTTGACCGAAGGGAACCTGGGATAAGCCTTGGGCAAGCCAGTATCCTATGATTAGGATAGCAACTATCGCAAGTGCCCTTTTTAGCATGGCTCACCACCTCATCCACCAGCCGGGTTTCTCCTCTTCCTCTGTCTCATACCTGTACGTTCTCTTGATTGCAAAGATGAACACCGCTCCGCTGAGGGCCGCTCCTATTGCCGCCTCGGTCATGGCGACGTCAGGGGCCTGCAGGAAGAAGAATAATATTGATGCAAATAGACTCACAGCGGTCATTCCGACTACTGCAGCTAGTAAGTCCCTCCATTCGACAGCAAGAATTGCGGAGACAATCATGAGACCTATTATAACGTATTCAATACACGCTACACAGTTCATCCTTCTCCCTCCTCACTCCTCACTTACATTCCTATTGGAGACCTTCTTCTCGAGGTGCTCCCTGTACTTATCAACTACACTGCCCTCCCAGAGGGGTATTCCTGACTTGTACGCTCCCCTGATTAGGGCATGTGCACTTATTGGATTCGTAAGGAGAAGGAATGTCGCAATTACTATTGCCTTGGTAAGCCACGCAATGCTTAGTCCTTCTCCCACGGCCCAGAGGCCAGTTCCCACTATAACCCCTAGAGAACCCAGGGTTGCACTCTTCGTAGCTGTCTGCATCCTATTGTAAACATCTGGCATCCTGATGAGACCTAGGGTTGAGAGGAAGTAGAATATCGTTCCGAACAGCACTAAGAACTCTCCAATCCAAGCTAAAACGCTCATAGTCCCCCCTCCAGGTACCTTGCGAACGCTATGACTCCAGCGAACGATAA
>QMUI01000062.1 GCA_003660485.1 Thermococci archaeon
GCTTGGGGTTGAGAGGTTCGAGAGGAGATCTTACCTTGAGCTTTTGCTGGAAGCCTCTCAAATATCTCAACGTACTTGAAGCCGTCGTCGGGGAATATTAGAATCGTTGTTCCTTTAGGCTTTACTTTTTCATAAGTCGCAACAACTGCTCCTTAGCTCATTGCCTATTAGTAGGCCATCACTCCGTGCGATCTTGACAACTCCTTTAAATGCTTCCTCTTCTGTAATTTCAACTACTTCATCGACTTTAACCTTGAAGAACCACTTTGGTTTCGTTTCAAGTCTTTTTGTCCCAGGAATAGTGCTCCCTTGGGCTAGGACAACACCAATGATTATGGTTCCATACTTTTCCTTCAGGTACTTTGCTATTCCCGCTATATGTCTCGAGGTTCCGCCCAGCTCACTTTTTTGTATGTACGATCCGAATTCAAGGCCAAATACCAAAGACAAACCGGTCATTGCTATGCCAACATTTCCAGAGGTAGCCTCATAGTGCTTCCTCGTACCGTTGAAGTTCTCCTCCTTAAAGGCCTCCATTATCATGCTATAAACTGCTCTGTCCTTTATGCTCCTGCTAAAGTTAAAAGGACTTTAGCTTGATGAAAGACACCTAATCAAGCTTAGCTTAACGAGGGTGTTGGTCTGTACTTTTCATATAGCTCCCTCGTGCTTGAAAAAACACGTTCATGTTATCACTAAGCGGTGTACGTAACTCTGGGGATTAAGCCCTATGATTTCGGCAATTCTTCCGATAGCATTGCGAATCCTAGACTAATTACTCCCATTGCAATTATTGGAGCTATTATCCACCACCAGTAGCCCCCATAAAGGGCTCCCTCGTTCATGGCCTCAATTATATAGGTTCCCCAGTTTATCCCAGGAGAAAGACCAAAGAACCCAAATATTGAGATCAGGGCTATCGTTCGAGGAACTAGAAACGTCACGTGTCTTATAGAAAATTCTAAAACCTTGGGCATAATATGCTTTTTAAGTACCCACGTCTCTCCCCCGCCAATTGCCATGCTGGCCCTCACGTACTCCATTGCCCTCTCTTTCAGAGAGATCATCCTGACTGTCTTGGCGAATTTTCCAAATGTGAGCAACGAAAATATCATGGAAAACTCTAGAGGGGATACACGAACATTATATCCGACTCCTTGGGTTGCAATCAGCCACGTGAGGATAAGGAGAAAAGGAAAGACAGGTAAGGCCGTCAACACCTCTAACATCCAGTTTATTATTTCTGAGTACATTGAGGCTATTCCAACGGTAATCCCCAGGAGAAGGGTCAACCCAACAACTAAAGCCGTAAGGATCAACGTGTTATTCATCCCGAGGATGAACCCCACCCACATATCTCTGCCAAATCTATCCGTCCCTAGGAATCCGTAACAATTTCCCAGAACTTTAACTTTTTCAGCACCGCTCACTATGAAGATGTACCTCCCATTCAGCACGTCCAGGTCTGGAATCTTAGAGAATAGTAAGAAAGTTGATGTCTTTAGCATGGCCTTCTCCATAGGTATATGGAGTTGGGAGATTATTGCTTCCCTCATGTCCGAATTTAGAGAAATAATGTTGTTCCTAGCTTTTCCTTTGAATATCACAATCCTTCCGTCGGGCCTTATTACCTTTATCTCGACGATCTTTGTTCCATCGTGAATGTAAAACAGGATATCATTCGGCCGATCCCTAAACTTGTGCTCGTAAACGAATGTTCCATTGAAAACTTCAGCTTCGATAGTGGGCGTCTTCTTGTAGAGGGGGCATAGCCATGTTGGATAAGCTAATTTTGGATTATTAACCCAATAATTCGCATTATTCCAATTGTCTAAGTCTTCTCTGCTTACAGTAAAGTTAGCTAAGAGTGCGAAGATAACAAAGCACAGTATTAGGATCATGCCAATTTTACCTTTCATTGGTGCTCACCCTCGGGTCCAGGATTCCTTTTATCACCTCTATCCCCATGGAGAACGCCATGAAGAGGAGGATCATGATAAACGTGACTACGAAAGATAGATGGTAATTAAACTGGACGACAATCCCATAGGGAGGATCTATCTCTCGGATAAAACTCCGCTTTAAAAGAGAACCTAAACCTCCCAACCCAAAAAGAACGTCTACTGCTATGAAATCGATAAAGATATCTGAAAATTTCTGGAAGGTAATAGAGGAGAGTGCTATTGATATATTCTTAAGGACGTGCCTCCATAAGATGATATTCTCTGGTACCCCCTTAGCCTTTTCGGCATTTATGTAGGGCTGCTTTAATTCCTTTATAGATTCGTGGGATACGTAGCTGGCAATTTCCCAAGCGTGGATGAATACTAGGACTAGAGTTGCAAAAATATAGTATGAAGGAGATATTTTCGCATTTCCGAGTGGAATTAAATCCAATTTCACTGCCAGGATTATTATAAAAATCGTTCCAAGCCACCAGGAAGGGATGCCAACGAAAAATCTCGAAATAATATCAATGCTCTTACTCCCCCTAAATTTAAGCCCAATATAAACGCCTGAGAGGACAATTAGAATTAGGGAAATGCTGATTATAATGATCGTGACCTTGACTGCTTCTCCTATGTTCAGGTTTGGAGTGTTATGGAGGTACTCTCTGCTCTTCTTTAACATTCCTATTCCAATTGACAGCACGTTATCGCTTTTTGAGACTCTGGAAAGGATAAGCCTATAATAATACTCTTCAACAGAGATCCCCATTTTGGTAGCGTTTTCTTTGAGGGTATTGTAGAATTCTGGATTTGTTGCCTTGATATAGCCGAGGGCCTCGCTAGCGTAATTTTTTGCTAACTTTGCTCCGGCAGCTCCGGCGATTATTATTGTCACTAGCACTGCCACGAGATATATTCCCATGATTTTACTCAGTCCTCTCCAGGGAACTTTCATACAGGATCCTCCTGATTTCGTTTATTTTAAGTACAGCCTTATCGCTAAGCCCTCTCTTCTTAAGTTCATACCCTATTTTAACCCGAGCAGGCACTCTAACGCCAATCCTCTCAAGAGCCTCAACGTCCTCAAAGATCTCTTCGGGTTTACCTTCCATTACCACCCTACCGTTCTCAAACACGAATATTCTGTCCGCATTCTCTAGTAAGAACTCTGGATTATGCTCAACGAGCACTATCGTCATTTTCTCTTCTTTATTGAGTAAATTAACTAGGCTTAACACACTTCTTTTTCCCCCTGGGTCGAGTTGCGAAGTAGGTTCATCAAGAACTAGAACCCTGGGTTTCATCACCAAAACACTTGCAATCGCAAGTCTCTGCTTTTCCCCACCACTTAGATTTGGGGGAAACTCTTCCCTTTTGTTCCATAACCCAACGAGCTTAAGAGCCCACCTTATTCTTCTCCACATTTCTTCCCTCTCAATTCCAAGATTTTCCAAGGCGAAAGCCACCTCTTCAAGAACTGTCATGTTGAATATCTGGGAATCAGGATTCTGGAAAACCAAGCCTACCTTTGTCGATAATTCTGCAACTGAATGCTCCCGAGTATTCATTCCGTCGACAATAACATTTCCCTCGAATTCTCCCTGGATTGAATGAGGAATTATACCATTTAAAGTTAAACAAAACGTTGATTTTCCACTCCCACTACTCCCAATGATTCCAATGAATTCTCCATCTTTTATCGAGAGTGTTATATCCCGTAGGGAATATTTTGGAGAGCCTCGATATCTAAAGCTCACATTTTCCACTTCAATGATGTTCACTTCTCCGCCCTCCTGGGAAGCATCATCGCAACACCTACCAGGAACACTAAGGTTGGGAATATCTCAAGCCTTCCTATCCACATTAAAAGTGTTAGCACGATTTTCACATCAGGGGGGAGTCCTGGTGATGTTATCCCAACACTCAATCCAACGTTTCCTATCGCTGAGGCGCTCTCGAACAAAGCATCGGCAAACTTAGCACCAAGTCTGAGCATCATGTACATGGCCCCTGTAAGTAAGAACGCAAAATATGTCATTGTAAAGCCAAGAACCTCCTGAATTTCCTCCTCTGAAAATTCATAGTTTGCAACTTTCTTTCTTATTATGGCACCTTTTGGCAATATCGCTTGTTCTATCGTCCACTTAAGGCTCTCAAATGTTAGGGCTATCCTTATCAGCTTTATTCCTCCCGACGTACTTCCGGCGCTTCCCCCCATGACCATTAAAAGTGACAGCAGGACTTTGTCGACCTCCGGGTACTTGGATAGATCTGAAATACTAAATCCCGTACAAGTAATTGCTGAGACAGCATGAAATATTGACTCCCTTAAAGCCCTTATAGGTCCAGCATGGCCAAACCTGACCAGTGAGAGTGCCATCAGGGGGATTATTAGTGCGAGGAATATCATCATCGTCTTAACCTGAATGTCCCTAAAGAACTCTTTCAGGGATCTGTTAACGAACATCCTGTAGTGGACAGTAAAATTCGTAGCGCCCAAGATCATTAGGAAAACTGTGATTGTTTCTATGGCTAGGGAGTGGAAGTATCCTATGCTTAGGTCGTGGCTACTCATACCACCTGTTCCAAGGCCCGTCATTGAGTGTATTACGGCATCGAATAGGCTCATCCCATTTATATAATACAGGTAGATCCCCAGAATAGTTAGCAACATGTAAATCTGCACGATTATCTTAGCAGTGTTGACGAAGTTCGGCAAAATCCTCTCACTCCTTGCCTCTGCCCTATAAAGCCTTGCGGCGGCTACTCCGGGTCTTATTAGAACCGTTAAGGCAACCAAGACTATTCCTATTCCTCCTAACCATTGCATCCACGCTCTCCAGAAGAGTAAGATCTTTGGGTAACTTTCAAGGTGGCTCATCATTGTTAGCCCCGTACCCGTCCAAGCGCTCATGGTTTCGAAGTAGGAATCTATAAAGCTCATCTTTGCTATGGCCATAAAGGGAATGACACTTACAAATGAAGCAAATAGCCAGATGAAGGCTGAAGCCATCATGGCCTGCCTCAAGTTTACGTCTTCAACTTGCTCTATGTGTCGGGAGAGGTAGTATCCCAGGAGTATACACGCAACCCCAGGGATTGCAAAGTACACCGAGAGCTTTATCTCATCTGGATAAAACCACACGATAAGGACAGGCACTAAATATGCTAATCCAACACCTTGGAGGATCGCTCCTATTAGGTTCCTTATTACGAATATGTCATCTGAGATGTTGATGAATCTCCTTAATTTAGCCATCGGCCAGAAGTGGGGAGAATTCGATAAAAGGTTTTTGATCAGAGAACAGTTAAAATGCTATCCTCCCCGCCGGGCAACACGAGAGGTCTTGAGAGATGCTTCCTTGCATCTGGAGGAACTTCATATATCTTTCTCTTTAAATCTCTCGGCTTTTCCACGGGAATTAATATCTTGGGCATCTTAAAGCCACAATGCTTGCACTTAAGGTAGTTACCTTTGCTTTTCATAGTTCCTCCACATTTGGGGCATTTGGGCTTCTTCAGCTCTATCCTCGGGACAAGCCTTATGGGATAGAACTTCTCGAGGTTTACAGTTAAAACTCCTTCATGCTCCTTAACGCCCCCGGCAACTATTATCTCGTCCCCAGGGAGGAGCTTCCTTACATAGTTCCTGAACTTCTTCGTTGGCTCAAATGCGGCCACTCTAATTTTCCCGGTTTCATCCTCGAGTTCGAAGAACACGTGCCTTCCTTTTTCCCAGTACCTGCTTGCCACTTTTCCTCGGATTATCACGCTGTCGTAGAGCTTTATATCTTTGATCTTCTTTGGGACTAGGTGGTCGTCGGTACTCTGGTTTGTCTTGTAGAGCTGAAACATCACAACTTTCTCCTCTATTTTCACTTCTTCAAAGGCCTGCAGAACCTTTCCTTCGTCAATGCCCCTTATTCCAACGAGAACTGGATCCTTCCCGTGGGGAGTTATCAGCACGGTTCCCTTGTAGGGATCGACGTTGTCATAAGTGAACGGGTAAAATCTTCTGTCCATCTCGAATACTGAATCCCTATCAACTTTTCTTTCCTTCTCCCTGTTTCTGGGGTCC
>QMUI01000063.1 GCA_003660485.1 Thermococci archaeon
AATCTTAACTTTCTCGATTTCTCCACTCTCGGAGTTAAAGCTAGAGCCGTAAACTTCTATTTTCGCCTTTTTTCTTTCCTTTATTACCGTGTACTCTTTGACTTCATTAGATCCAGGGTACCTGACCTTGTACTCGTACCTTAGGGAAGCTATATGGTACTTCTTTCCTTTAATTTCAATGGGTTTGGAAACGTCCCAAGGAGAGGCCCAAGTCCCGTACTCTTCCTGGGTTTCTGAGTGCGTATTCTCCTGAGGTGTAGTCTCCTGAACTTCTGATTCCGTGGGCATTTTAGTGGGAACATTGCCCCCAATACAGCCGCTGATTATTAGAACAGCGACTGCAAGGGCCAACAATACAACGAATTTTCTCAAACTTAACACCTCCAAGGCCCCCAGAAGAGGAGCCTTAAAAATTTCTAAGCATTTGAAGTTTATACAGATTTCGCAAAGTTTTATATTTCCAAAGGTAAAGCTAAGCATGGGCCCGGCTCCCGCCCTCTCCGGGGAATCGTGAACCGGGGGTTCCGGCCGGGCCTACAGGGGATGAAGAGCTTTTGCTTTGCTGAGAAGATGATGACCACGCCCTTCGCTGACCTGCTTTTTGACAAATATTTTGAAAAATTTTGAACAAATAACCGAAGGATTTATATAGAAGGGTCAAGAAGAAGGCCCAGTTAAGGTGATGCTCATGATCGAGAAGACGTACTGTGGAGAGATAAAACCAGAGCTTGATGGCCAGAGGGTCAAGCTCGCCGGATGGGTTTACAGCAACATGAGAGTTGGGAAGAAGATATTCCTGTGGATTAGAGACTCAACTGGAATAGTTCAGACTGTAATTGCCAAAAACATAGTTGGAGAGGAGGTTTTTGAGAAGGCAAAGAAGCTTGGAAGAGAGTCGAGTGTTATAGTGGAGGGAATAGTTAAAGCTGATGAGAGGGCCCCAGGAGGGGCAGAAGTTCACGTCGAAAAACTTGAAGTAATACAGGCCGTAAGCGAGTTCCCAATTCCAGAGAACCCAGAGCAAGCAAGTCCTGAGTTATTGCTCGACTATAGGCACCTCCACATAAGAACTCCTAAAGTCTCAGCGATAATGAAGGTTAAGGAAACCCTCATTATGGCAGCGAGGGAGTGGCTCCTGAAGAACGGATGGCACGAAGTATTTCCCCCAATACTCGTGACGGGGGCCGTGGAAGGGGGAGCAACCCTATTTAAGCTTAAATACTTTGATAAGTACGCTTACCTGAGCCAATCCGCCCAACTGTATTTGGAGGCCGCAATCTTTGGCCTTGAGAAGGTCTGGTCACTCACTCCAAGCTTTAGAGCAGAGAAAAGCAGGACTAGAAGGCACCTAACGGAGTTCTGGCATCTCGAACTTGAGGGGGCTTGGATGGATCTCTGGGATATAATGAAAGTCGAAGAGGAACTAGTGAGTTACATGGTTCAGAGAACGCTCGAGTTAAGGAAAAAGGAGATAGAGATGTTTAGGGACGATCTAACAACGCTGAAGAACACAGAACCACCATTCCCAAGGATAAGCTACGACGAGGCAATAGAAATACTCCAGAACAAAGGCGTAAAGATCGAGTGGGGAGATGACATGGGGGCCGATGAGGAGAGGGTTCTCACGGAGGAGTTCGACAGGCCATTCTTCGTTTACGGCTATCCAAAGCACATTAAGGCCTTCTATATGAAAGAGGATCCTCAAGACCCCAGGAAGGTTTTAGCAGCAGACATGCTAGCTCCGGAAGGCTACGGAGAGATAATTGGAGGATCGGAGAGAGAAGATAACTACGATAAGCTTGTTCAGAGGATAATAGAGGAGGGAATGAACCCCAAAGACTACGAGTGGTATCTTGACCTGAGAAAGTACGGTTCAGTGCCGCACAGTGGCTTTGGCTTAGGCGTTGAGAGACTGGTTGCGTGGGTTCTGAAGCTCGACCACATAAGGTGGGCCACGCTCTTCCCAAGGACTCCAGCTAGAATTTACCCATGATCACTGCAACCCTAACGGTTTTCTTTTCCCTAACTTTATTCCCAAAGTATACCGCGAGAATCCAGAAGGGAATACCAACCATTATCCCCACAATAATTGAGTGCGTGTAATCACTCACAAACGCGAAAGACAAAGCCCAGAAGAGGATCATCGTAACTTTAAGTATCCTGAACTTTCTGACGTTCCCGCTATAGTTTTCAAAGGCATCCAAAACAGTTCCAAAGTATATCAGCCCAATTGAAGCCAGAGCTAGGAAATAGACCCATCCACCAACTTTTAGATAAGCCAGCGTGAAGAACAAAAACCCTACAATGACCCCAATTATCTGCAAAGTCTTTCCAATTTTCATGAATTAGAATTCACGAACTACCCTTAAAAATATTGTCAACGTCTGAAGGCAACTTCAACTAGAGGATCGGGAATGAAGTACCCGCCGTCCCTCTTTTCGAGATAGCCATAACGAACTAAATTCTTAAGCAAGTCGGAGAATCTTTTGTCATTGATTTTCCCGCTCATTAGTTCAAGCTTTTCCTTTATTTCACTCCACCTATGAGTTCCCCGGGCAACTATCTTCATTATAAGTTCATACTTCTTTGATAACTTCTTCAACTTTGAGAACTCCAAATTTATTAATCTCTTTGCATCTTCCTTCAGCTTTTCAAGCGCCTTCAGGTGAGAATAGCCGAGATACCTGTTATAACCGTAGAGCGTTAACCATCCAACAATACCATCAAGCTCCTCAACGGCCTCCCTTATCTCTTCTTCTGGAACTTCGAGGTTTAACTCCTCGAATCCCCTCCTTAAAAAATCATAGCTCTCCGAATAGCTGAACCTGCTAAGCCTGATTTCGGCATAGGGCCTTCCAAAGAGAGGTGATTCTGGGTCGTGAAGCCTGAGAAAATCCTCGAGCAATCCCACCTCGGATCCCGTTAGGATGAAGGTTACGTTTTCAAGCTCATCTATGGCCCAAGAAATCAGCATATCATACCTTGTTCTTGAGAACCTAAGGTACTGAGCTTCATCAATAGCGATGACAAATCTGCCCATGGAGTTCAACCTCTCAAGGATTTCGGAGAGGCTTACCTCATGGGTTACCTCAAATTCCACCCCAAGAACTTTTATACCTTTTATGCTTCCCAAGATCTCTCGAACTTTCTCGAGAGGCGAATATTTAACCAATTCGCGGAGGATCGCCCTGACTACTTCTTCTTTTGGAACTTCACCGAACTCGGAATATATCTTGGCAGCATCAATCTTAACGCTTGGATATTTAATTTCATTTAATGCGACGTTGACCAATGAGCTCTTTCCAAGTCTTCTGATTCCAAAAATCGCAATAAGTCCAATCTTTTTTTCGATGAACTTCTTTATAGATTCGAGCTCATATTCCCTGTCATAAAGCTCTTCCCTGGTAGTCTTTGGCCTTGGGTTAAATAGCATTAGTCCCACCAGGTAACATTCAAATTCCATGGATATAAACGTTTAGAAGTCAAAAGCCCATTTTGGATACTCCCCAGTTAAACATGCCATGCAGAGCTTGTCAGTACCAACAGCCCTCTTTAAGCCTTCAATGCTTAGATATGCAAGAGAATCAGCCCCTATCTCCCTCCTTATGTCCTCAACGCTCCTCCACGCTGCAATGAGCTCGTGTCTCGTTGGAATGTCAATCCCCATGTAGCAGGGGTACCTTATCGGCGGGGAGGCTATCCTAACGTGCACCTCCTTAGCGCCAGCATCCCTCAGCATTTTCACTATCTTCGTCATGGTCGTTCCCCTAACTATGGAATCGTCAACAAGCACTACCCTCCTTCCATTTACAACCTCCTTAACGGGTGAAAGCTTTAGCTTTACCTTCAGCCCCCTACCGGCGGGCATTATGAAAGTTCTCCCAATGTAACGGTTCTTTATCAACCCCTCCATGTAAGGAATTCCGCTCTCATGGGCGAAGCCTAATGCAGCTGTTCTCCCTGAGTCGGGGACGGCAATAACGACGTCACCCTCAGCAGGGCTCTCCCTGGCGAGCTCAACGCCCATCCTGTAGCGGGCACAGTAGACGCTTATCCCGTCAATAATGCTGTCGGGCCTTGCAAAGTATATGTACTCAAAGACGCAGTGCCTTCTTTCGGCTTTAGCCAGAACTTTGCTGTAAACTTCATTCTCTTCAACTACGAAAACCTCCCCGGGCTCAACGTCCCTTGTTTCAAGCCCGAACATCTTAAGGGCAGAATCCTCGGAGGCGAAATAGTGGCCATCACCAATACCATAGCTTAAAGGCCTAAATCCAACAGGATCCCTCGCAACTATGAGCTTTCCATTAAAGAGCATGACGATAGAATAAGCCCCTCTAACTTCATTGAAAACCTCTCTCATAGCCTCAAACTCATCCTTAAGCTCGCTGTAGTGCCTCAAAAAAGAAACACCAATAAGCTCGGTATCAACAGAAGATTTAAACTTAAATCCTCTCTCTTCGTACCTCCTTCTCACAGGAAGAAAATTAGTTAAGGTGCCGTTGTGGGCTATTGCAAGCCTATAACCACAACACTCAACCTCAAAGGGCTGAACCTCGCTTAACGATCCAGATGTGGAGTACCTCACGTGCCCTATTGCAAGCTTGGACTTAGCCCCATTTAGGGAGTTCTCCTTGAAGACTTCAGAAACGAGGCCGTGACCCTTAACGGTCTTGATTCCATTATCCCAAAAGCTGATCCCCGCACCTTCCTGACCCCTATGCTGAAGAGCTATGAGAGCGAAATATGCCTTTTTAGGGGCTTCCTGGGTTAACGCCCCAAATATCCCGCACTTTTCTCTCATTATTTCACCTCTTCTTGCCTTTGCCAGCTATATGTTTAAAAACTCTTAAAAGGATTATGATTTTTACATGAATATGGTGAAAATTATGGAGGTATACGAGGGAAAGGCGAAGAAAGTGATACCCATTGACGAGGACAAGCTCATAATGGAGTTTAAAGATGATGCTACGGCCTTTGATGGAGTTAAAAAGGCAAAATTCAAGGGAAAGGGGTGGCTGAACGCTCAAATTTCCGCGAGACTATTCAAACTCCTTGAAGAGCATGGAATAAAGACACACTTCATTGGCGTTGCTGGAGATAACAGGCTGATAGTTGAGAGGCTCAAGATGTACCCAATCGAAGTTGTGGTGAGGAACGTGGTCGCGGGAAGCTTAAAGAAAAGGCTTCCCCTTCCGGAAGGCTATGAATTGCCAGAACCCATAGTCGAGCTGTATTATAAGAGCGATGAACTCCACGATCCAATGATAAACTACTACCACGCAAAGATTCTAGGCGTCAGCGAAGAGGAAATTAAGGAAATGGAAAGGATTGCCCTAAAGGTGAATGAGATACTCAAAAAGTACTTCGAGGAGAGGGGGATAACCCTCGTGGACTTCAAACTTGAGTTTGGGAAGAACAAGAAAGGTGAGATAGTGTTGGCTGATGAGATAAGCCCAGACACGTGCAGATTCTGGGACGCCAAAACTAAGAGGAGTCTAGACAAGGACGTGTTCAGGTTCGACAAGGGAGACCTAATAGAGGCATACAGGGAGCTCTACAGGAGGCTCACAGGTGAAGAAGCACCAACTTTCTAAGAAAGTTTATTATCCCCTTTCCCAACTAATTCTGGTGATAACATGAAGTACAAGATAGAGCACAGGCCAAGTTTTTCCCTTTTAGAGATTCAGCTTGGACCTGGAGAAGCGGTTCAGGCTGAAGCTGGAGCGATGGTTTATATGGATCCAACAGTTTCCCTAGAGACCAAAGCAAGGGGAGGGATATTCGGAGCACTTAAAAGATCAATTCTAGGCGGGGAGAGCTTCTTTGTCAACGTTTTCAGAGGACCTGGCAAAGTAGGATTTGCCCCAGGATACCCTGGGGACATAATCGAGCTTGAGGTCGATGGAAAGCTGTACGCACAGAGCGGGGCCTTCATAGCTGCCTCAGAGGACATAGATATAGA
>QMUI01000064.1 GCA_003660485.1 Thermococci archaeon
TGCTCCCCCGCTTTCGGGAGCATTCATAGACGTCGCAGGCTACAAGACCTTACTACCATTCGCTGCGGTATTCTTCTTGTTGGCCTTGATAACAATGAGGTTCGTGAGGAGAGGTGACATTGTGAAGACCAAGCTTGATGCCCACGAATATATTCCCGATTTAGACTGAGGTGGTAAGAATGAAGAAGTTTAGCTGGAAGGTAGTCCTAGGATTGGCCCTATTGGGATTCAGCAGGAGCGTTGGATGGGCCCTCAACAAGGGACTCTCATTCCCCCTCCTCACAAGTTATTCAAGATCGGCATTCATCAAAGGAACTATCCTTGCAAGCGAGGGGATAATTGGCCTAATAATTCCACCACTCCTCGGGTACTACAGCGACACCCTAAAATCAAGGCACGGGAGGAGAAGGCCGTTCATCATGGCCGGAGGCCTATTGGCAGGTATAGCTGCCCTCACAATTTACACAGCGTACTCTTTTGGCATCCCACTTGCGGGATTCGCCCTAACCCTTGCCTTTTTCTACCTTTCAATGCACTTATATACAGCACAGTTCAGGGCATTAATGCCTGATACAATTGAAAGCGGGCAGAGAGGAAAGGCTAGTGGTGTGATAACGCTCTTTGAGTGGGCAGGGAATTTATTCCTCTTCGGCCTCGCGGGTTACCTGATAGCTAAAGCAGTCGCAGTAACAGGAGGAGAAGGGATAAAGGCGTTAGCCCAAACCCCATACCTCAAGATACCGTTCATAATAACCGCAATATTCTTAATAGGTGCCGCGTTATTCGTGTACTTCGTCATTAGAGAACCAAAAGCCCCTGAAATTGAAGAAAATGAGGGATTATTCGAGTACCTTAAGAGCATAGTCGAGAACAGGGACTTCCTTAAGTTCTATGCGGCTCAAACGCTGTGGTGGATGAGCTTCGAGTTCATAGCTATCTTCCTCTACGGAATACTAGCGTACATCCTCTACGGCTCAGCAAGCGAGGCAAACGTCAAGGCGGTAACATCCCTTGGGTTAATGTTAATGGCTCTCTTCAACGTCACAGTCCTGATAGGAGCGCTCCCAGGGGGAATAATCTACGACAAGCTTGGGAGGAGGTTAAGTATAATCCTGGGAGGAATCATCTTTGCTCTACCCCAGCTGTGGGGCTGGTTCATAAGCTCGAGGACTGAGATAATAATAGCCCTTGCCATCGCGGGAATTGGATGGGGGATTTTAATGGCAGCATCCTACCCAGTCATAGGAGATCTATTGACTAAGTTCGAAAGGGAAGCCTTCACAGGGAGATATTACGGCTTCTTCGAGGCCACAAGGTCACTACCAGTTCTCCTTGCCGGAGTCATTGGAGGGGCAATAGTCGACTTAGCGGGAGAGAACTACAGAATACTCTTCCCAATTGGAGCCTTACTAGTGTTAATGGCCATGCCTATGATCTGGATGATGAGGAACCTGGAGGTGGAAGAATGATAGTTGCAATCCTTTCATTTATCATCTTTGCACTTTTGGCATTTTCAGCGTTCGTGGGCTATAAAATGGTCACACCTCCGAGGCAAAAAGGCCAGTGGACACCCAAAGATCTCGGCTACGAGTACGATGACGTGACTATAGAGACGAGGGACGGGCTTAAGCTCAAGGGCTGGTGGATTAATCAGGAAGGAGATAAGACGGTAATCCTGCTCCACGGCTACACGGCAAGCAAGTGGAATGAAACTTACATAAAACCCGCCTTAAAGTTCCTCCTTGATGCCGGCTTCAACGTTCTCCTCTTCGACTTCAGGGCTCACGGAGAGAGCGAAGGCAACAGAACAACCGTTGGAGACAAAGAGCTCATAGACTTAATTTCAGCCGTTGATTGGCTTGAGAGAAGAGGGATAAAGAGGGTTGGAGTCGTTGGCTTTTCAATGGGTGCAATAGTTACGATAAGGGGACTTGGTGAAGATGAGAGGATAACCTGCGGTGTTGCGGACAGTCCACCAATATACATGGACAGGACAGGGGCTAGGGGATTGAAGTACTTCGCAAACCTACCCGAATTCCTTTATCCCCTGGTAAAGCCATTTACCCTCATTTTCAGTGGAGGCAGAGTTGTGAACGTCATAGAGTACGCAGACAAGATCAGAAAGCCACTTCTACTAATAGCGGGCAAGAAGGATCCGCTCGTGAAAGTCGAGGAAGTCAGGGAATTTTACGAGAGGAACAAGAGGATTAACGAGAGAGTTGAACTGTGGATTACGGAAGCTCCACACGTGAGGACTATAGTGGAAAATCCAGAGGAGTGGAAGGAAAGGGTCGTGAGGTTCCTAAAGGAGTCACTCTAATTCATTTTCCAGCCACTCAGCGAGTCCCCAAGCTTCGTCTTGACTCGCATCTTGATCCAGCGTTCCTTTCCCAATTATCTTCCAAATGGAATCTTTCTTTTACCTCCCCTCTAATTCTCCTGTTTTCTAATTCAACGTAGTTTTCCAATGCCTCTTTTATGATCTCCTCTAGCGACACTTTCTTTTTCAGCGCAATAATGCGTAACATGTTGTATAAATCCTCATCAACCTCTATTTGCACCTTCCTGCTCATCTTCTCCACCACCCATAAACACTAAGCGCTAAGTCTCCTTATCCTCCACCTGTAGCTAAAGAGTGCAACGGCAAGCATCATTAATGCCCCCAGGGTGACTATCAACAGCTCCACCCTAACCTCGCTCACACTCAAGTGGTATATCTCAAGCTTCCTCAGTGCCTTTAAAGCCGCCCCCAGGGGGAAGTACTTAGCTATTGGCCTCGCCCAGGAAGGGAGTAAAGACTCTGGAACAACGACGGCAGCGAAGAACAGGAGAGGCATCGATATTAAATTCACAACGGCATTAGTTGTCTTTATACTCCCCGTGAGCATGCCTATAGCCAACCCCAAGGACATCGAGAATATCGAGGCAAGGACTATTACAACCCAACCCAAAGGAGAAGGAAAGAACTTGACATGGAAGGCTAGAAAGGCAAACGCAAGGCCCGTAAAGATGCTAACCAAGATTATCGCGAACGTTGCACTCATCTTACCAATCAAAAAGTCCCAGGGCGAAGCTGGAGAAGAAGCTATCCTCCTGAGAGTTCCCTTCTCGATTTCCTCTAAGACTGAAGAAGACATCATGAGCATCGTGGCGAAGAGGAACTGAATTCCTATAAAGCTTGTAACGTAGAATTCCATTGGAGTTACCTTTGTCCCCTCAACTGTCTTCTCCTCGAGGGTTACCGGCTTAGCGAAGCCAAGAATATATGGGAGGGCGTTCCTGGGGACGTACTTCCCCACCATATTAAGCCTCTCCTCCTGAAGTCTTGAGCTCAATTCCGTGAAGAAGCCGGTTATAGCACCCTTCACGATCTGATAAGTTTGAGGATCGCTTTTATCGTAGTACACCTCAACATAGGTAGGATATCCCTTCGTCAAGTTTACGGTAAAGCCATTGGGGAACACCAAAAAAGCATCTATCTTTCCCTTCTTCAAAGCGTTAATTCCATCTTCCCAGCTTGAATAGTGGTAAATCGTGAACATCCTCTCCCCGTTTACCTCAACGCTCTCTATAGCGTGAATTATCCAAGAGACATTTTCCCGAGAATAGTAGCCGACCTTAACGTTCAGCGTTGGATTTTCATTTCCCCATATTCCCCCAAGGATCAGTAGCCAAAGAATGGGGAATATAAAGACCCAAAATATCGCCATTTTCTCTCGAGAGAACTCCTTTACTTCCTTGATGAATATCCCCTTTACCGCCCTAAACTTCATTCCAGCCCCCTCCCAGTGAGCTTCAGAAAAACATCCTCCAACGTGGGCTCCTCCACCCGCACAAGCCTGATTTCACTCCCGCTTTTTAGGAGAACATCTATAATCCTAGGCAACTCCTTCCTGGGATCCTCCACAGGTATTCTAACGTAGTTTTCCTTCACCAGAACGTTGCTACCGAGGTTCTCAGCTCTCACTATGGTTCCCTCAATGTGAAGTACGCTGGACTGACCGGCCAGCCTTTTAAGCTCTTCAACCGTGCCGACAGCAATGACTCTGCCCTCATTCATTATGGCGACCCTATCGGAGAGAGCCTCAGCTTCCTCCATGTAATGGGTGGCTAGGATTATTGTTTTGCCCTCCTCCTTCAGCTCCCTTATTATCCTCCAAAGCTCCCTCCTCGAGGGAACATCCAAACCTGTGGAAGGCTCGTCGAGTATTATTATCCTCGGATCATGGAGGAGCGTTACTGCAATGCTGAGTCTCTTCCTGAATCCCCCGCTCAGTTCCCTAACCTTCTTCTTCCTCGGCAGACTAAATCTCTCAATTAAATCATCAATTCTCTCGGCCGGCGCGTCGAATAAATCAGCGTAAAACTGGAGGTTCTCCTCGACTGTTAGGAGGTTGTAAAGTATATCTTCCTGGGGAACGTAGCCAAAAATCTCAAAGCTTCTCGCGAAAGTTTCCTTCCAAATACTTTGACTTCGCCAGAATCATAGGAAAGACCCTCAGCGATTATCCTGAGGAGCGTTGTTTTCCCGGCACCATTGGGACCAAGGAGAGCAAAAATCTCATTTTCCTTTATCCTGAGTGTTACTCCTTTGAGAGCTTCAAAGTCTCCATATCTTTTTACTAGATTGGCAACTTCTATAGCGTACATGTTAGTTAGTTAAACCCGAGGCTTAAAAGGGGTGAGGAAGTTCTGGAATACAGAGTGAGAGCATGAGAAAAGTTATCCTACTAATACTCACCGGACTCTTAATTACATTCCTCATTGAGCTTACCTATTCTCCCTGCCAAACGAGGTATACAGGAGGCTTCATGGTTCTAGTTCACGACGTTAGCCCTGTGTACACCTCAAACGTTCGGGAGATAGCCGAGCTATTGAAAGATCTCGGCTACCAAAACTCAACCATGCTTTTTATAATACCGAACCATGCAGGCAACCACCCGATAAGCAAGGATGAAAACTTTACTAAGCTAATACGGGAGCTGGAGAAAGAAGGCTTTAAGGTTGGAATTCACGGTTACACCCATTCAAGGGATGAGTTCAACTGCAATTCTTCGGTTGCAGAGATTAAAATAGAGGAGGCAATTGAGGAGATGCACAAGGCAAACATAACCTTTGAGAGGGTATTCATCCCTCCCCAGTACTCCATATCCCAGGACGCCCTCAAGGTTCTCCTAAAGAACAACTTCACGGTCATCCTGAAGGATAAAATTTACTATCCAAACGGAAGCTGTGCCAAAATTGCAAATAGGGAGTACACGTGGTACGCAAGTAACTGGAGCCTCGGAATTAGGCTCTTCATTGCAAAATTAGATTACAGGCTCCACTCAGATAACTTTATGCTCTCAATACATCCAAAGGCCGTGAACCACGGATGCGGAATGGAGTTCTTAAGGAAATTCCTTGAGTGGCTAAAGCTTAATGTCCAGAAAGTTAATTCCTAATTTCCTTACTATTTTCCTGTAGAGATGAAGCCAAGTGCCCTGGGTCACCTTTACCACGTTATAGATCCATGGAGCTAGTAGTAAACTAAAGAGGACATCGCTAAACCAGTGGACGTGGAGGAGGAGCCTCGTAAGGGCAATGCCAATGGCGTATGCCCATACAATAATCCTAGCCTTTTTCCAGCGATTGGATGAGTACGTAGCTATAATTCCTCCCCTGAATGCGTGTCCAGAGGGAAAGGAAAACCCTCCATATCCCCTAGGCCTGGGCTCATTTAGTGCAACCTTTAGGATTCCAACAATTGCCAAGCCCAAAAATGCGGAAAGAAGAAAGACAAGAGTCTCCTTAGAGAGCTTCCCATGCTCCTTAACGTCCAGATAGATAGCAAAGAGGGCAAAGGCGAAAAAGAATAGGTTACCACCCAAGACCGTTAAGATCGTGAGCACCCCGGGATTTGGGGAGGGTAATAGAAGGTCAATCCTCTCATTGATTCCCTTCAATAGGCCA
>QMUI01000065.1 GCA_003660485.1 Thermococci archaeon
CAATTAAAGGCTTCAGCTCCCTACCCCTGTAGAATTTCCCATCTGGATTATTGGGGTTGCAGAAGAAAACCACTGAACCTTGAGTCACAAGCCTAGCAAGCTCCCCAGGATCGTTTGGCCCCTTAACTACCTCAGCCCCGAATATCCTCGAGACCCTCTCGTACTCTTCGTAAGTGTGCCTCGGAATCACGACTGTTTTACCCCTAAGGGTTGGGCCCAGGAGGTACAAAGCTTCGGTTATCCCGGCCGTTACCGTCACCTCCTCCCCAACGAGATCGCTAAGCTTTTCTTCAAGCTCGTCCCAGTAAGGGTACCTTCCGCTTATCTCCTTGGCCCTCTCGAACATCTCCTCTACCCACTCCGGAGGATAGGGGTTCACAGAGGCCGAGAAGTCTACCAGCCCCTCTTCTCTAGCCCCGCCGTGCTTGGCCTTGAAGTTTACCGGCTCGAGCATGCTACCCCTCCCCTGAATATCCTTTCAATCACCGGGTCAAAAATGTAGTACCTACATCCCTTCTTTTCAACATAGCCAGACTTTACGAGGTTCTCCAAGAGCTTTGAAAAGTTTGAATCGTTTATATAGCCGAGCTTAAGCGTTATATAATCCCTTACATCCCTCCACCGGGAGTATCCAAGGGCTATCGCCTTGAGCATAACCTTATAGCGGGGACTGTAAGAGAAGAGCCTCGAAAGTTCACTCTCAACTATAGCCTTGGCCTCCCTGAAGACTTCTTCTAAAGCCTTACCGTGATCTAGCCCTCTCGCTACCCTTAGGTAGCCATAGAGGGTCAGCCAGCCAACAACGCCATCAAAGGTGTTAACGGCATCTTCAAGCTCCTCCTCTTTAATTCTCATACCAGCCTCCCTGAACCCACTCTTCAAGAATTCAAGGCTTAAATCCTGGGAGAACCTGCTTAAAACCACGTCATGATAGGAGCTCTCGGATCGTCAAACCTAAGGAAGTCAAAGAGCATTCCAACCTCAGAGCCGGTTAGGATAAAGGTCAGGTTCTCAAGGTTGTCAACCGCGTAGGCCAAAATACCATCGTAGCGGGTTGCTCCCCCAAATCTTAAGTACTGAGCCTCGTCGAACGCTATAATGAATCTTCCGTACTCGTTTAGTGCCTCAAACAACTCGACTATTGAGAAATCCTTTGCTATCTCAATCCTAACGCCAGAAACTGAGAGGCCTTTAACGTTCCTCTCCAATTCCTCTAGGAGCCTCTTCCTGCCACTTAGTGATGAGAGTAACATCCTGCCAATCACGTACCTGTTCACGGAGGAGAACTCAGAGTAGGTTTCTCTAACGTCGACCTTTATTGATGTTAAGCACGACGTTCAGCAGTGAGCTCTTGCCGAGTCTCCTGGGGCCCAAGATTAAAATAAGCCTTTCTCCCATATCAACTACCTCTATAACATCCTTCAGCTCATTTTCCCTGTCAAATAGCTCTTCCCTTTTTGTTTTTGGATACGGGGAAAACAACAACTTGCACCCCTGCAAGTTAATATAGGTTTCGCAAGAGGTAAGATTTATGGAAGAACTTTAACCCCTCGTCTCTTGGCTAATTTTCTGAATTTCGAATCGAAGGTCACCAAAGCACCTTTTTCGATGGCATGAACTAATATTATCGCATCATTGAAGCGTGACAGGGAAAGATTCTCTTCAATTAAAATTCTGAGAGCATTTTCCACAACTTTTGGAGTATCATTAAGACCTCTAAACCTCGGATCCCTAATGTAACCATTCAGAACTTCCCAAGTTTCAGTAACGGAAAACTCAGTGCCTTTGAAAAACCAAACAAATTCCTGAAGAACTATGCTTGGCACGTACCAAACATCGAGAGATTCTAAAATTTTTTCTGCCTCTTTGTGGAACTCAGAATCTTCGAAGGTGTCATATATGAAAACATTGGTATCAATCACTCCGCGCATTCTTTCATGCCCTCCTCTATGATCCTTTCAATTTCCTTTGGGGGAAGTTTCTTTCCAAGTCTAAGCCTTTTTCTTCTTCTTTCGAATCTTCTAATGATTATCTTATCTCCTTCAAGGTACACTTCAAGGAGCTCTCCCTCTTTTATCCCAAGAGCCCTCCTGATCTCAGCAGGAATGGTTATCTGGTAATTTCTAGTAACTTTAGTGACGCCCATAGTACACCACACCTACTAGTAGATATTGCAACCTACTATATTAAGGTTCCGACGTTCTAACTCTAACCGTTTGGTGAAAATTACCTTGCCATCGTAACCATGATCCAGCTCGATAGCCTGGTGTGGCAGGTGGCGGGTCTTGAGTCGTGTGAAGAGATAAGGAGGTATTTCCACGAAAAATGCAAAGTAAAGCCCTCCCAAGAGATAGATGGGGTCATCGAGTACTTTTGCAATTTAGTCGGTGAGTGACATGAGAATAGCGGTCTACGGAACACTACGAAAGGGAATGCCTCTTCATGGGTACCTAACGGGGGCCAAGTTCCTGGGTGAAGACTGGATAGAGGGATTTGAGCTCTACTTTAAATACCTTCCAAAGGCAGTTCGAGGAAAGGGAAGGATAAAAGTTGAAGTGTACGAGGTTAACGAAGAGACCTTTAGGGCTATTAACGAGATGGAGATAGAGAGTGGATATAGACCGATCGAGATAAACACGAAATTTGGAAAGGCCGTGCTGTGGGAGTGGCCCAGCAAAGTCGATGGAGCAAAAGTAGAGAGCGGAGATTTAGTGGAGTACTTCAAGAAGGTTCGAAACTAGATCATTAAGGGCCTTTATCACCTCCCCTACGTTCCTCCCAATTCCTCTAGCCTCAATCATACCCTCGACGTAGAACGTTACCTTTTCAATTGTCCTCTCTCTATTTTCTCCCTTATTAACAAGCTCTAAGTACTTTTCAACTCCCTTCCCCAGGATACCCATAATCTCCATGATCTCCTCCTCATTGGGCACACTCGGCTTCTCCCTCCAAGGCAATAAATCGCTGATCAAAATTTCCTCTTGGGCAACCTTCCAGAGCAGAGCATCCGTGAAATCAAACTTTGGGATTTCCATCCCAACTTCTCTCCGGACATGATCCCAAAGCTTTGAGAAGTCGTGAAGAATTCTCTCGTGAACGTTCCTTAATTTCTCGAGGATTCCTGGGGTTAGTCGGATAACATGCTCCAGCTCTCCAACTTCGTAGCCAAGGGCCTTTGCACCAACTACGAACTTCTTGTTATATATTGGATACTTGTTAGGGTCAACGGAAAACAGTATCTCGGAAACTGCTCCAGATCCAAACCCAGGGATTTTCACCTTGAGCCTCTCCGATATTGGAACGCTTTCGTCTATTAACAAGGCGAAAGCTTTGGCCAGCTCTTCGAGGGCCATGTACTTTAAGACTCTCGCATCAACGTACCACCCAATGTCACTGTAGGTAAACCTCAGGGCCCAGATTTCACTTGCCAGTTTAATCAGGCCTTCCCTCGTCGGCCCTGATATGAACTCATTGAGTGCCGCGATTATGTTTTCCCTGTGTTGCTTCCTCGTCTCCCAGAACTTTTTTCAAGCAATGTTTCAACCCCCATATCTCTCCCCTCGAAATCTTACTCTAGAGAGACTATACATCAAAGCATGCAAGAAAGACATAAGCAGGAATCATTAGAGGATCCCGTGAAAATCCTTCTTTGGATAGCGTGATAACCTCCCGTATCTTCCCAACATAAGCTTTTGAAGCCCCAGGATTTTTCCTCCACTTAACCTCAAAGCCAACTCCTTCCCTAGTTACTATGTCAATTTCACTGCTATTCCTCCAATAACCAACCTCGTACCTCCTAGCAAGGTGAGAGGCAACGACACCCTCAACTATCTTATCAATCCCAGGCTCCTCGACAAGGCACCACTTTGAGAAGAGGTGATACAAAAAGGGATCAGTCAGATGAACCTTCTTCTCCTTTTTATAGTTCGGCTCGAGCGTGTTTGGGTCAAGATACGGCAAAACTTTCACAATAAAAGCCTTCTCAAGGAACTCTATGTATCTAAAAACGGTCTTATGAGAACCAACGTCAATTTCTTTTGCCAACGTATTCCAGCCAAGAGGAGATGGAGCCTTCTCAAGTATCGCCTTTATAATCCTCTTAACTACCCACTCGCTCTTTCCAAGCCTCAAGATATCTCCCCTAACCCACGCCAAATACGTTTCGTAGGTTTCTTCGCTGACCCTGCCAGACTTGAGAACATCCTTGACAGCCCTAGGAAACCCACCACTCTTCAAGTAAAGGGAGAAAAGTATTCGAAGCTCATTAGTCCAAGGCTTAGCATCGATGCACTCATCCGCCTCAAAGGGATCGCTAACCCGCGGGATGTTCTTGTAGACTTCAGGAGATGCTACGCGAACGAATTCCCTAAAGCTCAAAGGATACATAATAATATCCCTTCCTTTCCCCCTTCTCCCAGGGAAAGTCTCAACTTCTCCCTTCAGGTACATGCTAACGGATCCAGTCAAAACCAGGACATCGTTTCTAAACTTGCCCATGTCTACGTACAGCTTTATCGCTCTAAACCACTCCCTTGGGAACGTTATCTCATCCAAGAATATGTAAGAGCTTTCAATACCTTCAACTTCTCTCATCTCAAAATATTCATCCAAGACATTAATTAACTCCTTATAATCCTCAATATAGTCACACCTCAGGTAGAATACCGCCATTGGGTCAACTCCTTCGTCAAGAAGCTTTTTTATCAGGAGTTTTAGGAGAGTGGTTTTGCCAACTTGTCTGGGCCCAAACAGGAAATTCAGGGAGAAAGAGTCAAGAGAAATCTCACTAATTTCTTTGGGTATCCATTTAATCTCACTCTCCTTCCACTTTCGGTAGTCTTCATCATCCTCGAACCTTCCCCTCCACCATGGATTGAAGTGTTCAATCATGTTGGTAATTGCACTACCAAGACTTTAAAAATATTTTGGTAATCCAACTACCAACTCCTTTAAAAGCAGGACAAGGAGTAGCCACTCAACCACAACTAACCAGTAAACCCTCAGGGCCCTCTTCACGTCTTCAAGCTGGGGCTCCCTCCCAGGGAACCTGTAATAGCTAGGCTTTTCAAGCCACACCCCAAGGATAGCCGACATCGCGGCTATCGGCTTGTCCGAGTTTATCTTATACTTGGCGAGCTTATAGTGCCTTATAACCTTCCTGGGGCCAAAGGGAAGGAAGAGCAGAACTGTAATCCTCGCAGGGATGAAGTTCAAGGCATCGTCAAGCCTCGCAGAGAATTTACCGAAGTACTCGTACCTCTCGTTCCTATAACCAATCATCGCATCTAAAGTGTTCACCGCCCTGTAGATTAGGGCCCCAGGAAGGCCAAACAGGAGGTAGTAGAACAGGGGAGCAACTACGGAATCGTTCAAGTTCTCTGCAAGGCTTTCGATTGAGGCCGAGATTAAGTGGGGCCTATCAAGTGATTTAACATTTCTACTCACGATCATGGATACTGCCTTTCTCATCTCCTCTACATCCTCGGTAATCGTCCTCGCCACGTGCTCATAGAGGCTTCTTATGGCGAATGAGGACTTAAGGAGGTAAATCGCTAGGAAGTAGTTCAGGGGGGACGGAAGATGCCCAGGAAGGAGCGAAAGAGCAAAGGCAAAAGCGATAACGGCTAACGCAACTAAACATCCAGCGAGGAAGTCAAGGGCAGGACTTCTACGCTTCCATCTTCTGTCAAGTGCACTAATTAAGTGACCAAACCACACAACCGGGTGAAGTTTGGTGGGAGGCTCCCCCAAGAGCAGATCCCAGAGTAGCGCGAAGATTAAAATGTCCATGATGGAAAAATGGGCACCATTTATTAAAATTGCAGTTAAGAGAGACAAAGCGTAAATATACATAACAAATTAAGAATAGTGTGAAAATAAAATGGGAGAAATAGTCTTTAAGTTAACTATCCCAAATGAATGGGACGAAGACTTAAGAAAAGCCCTTGA
>QMUI01000066.1 GCA_003660485.1 Thermococci archaeon
GACTGTGGGGCCCGTTCTGCCTTGAAGGGGTTTTTACTCCTGAGATGGAGTTCGTCGTGTTTGAGATATCGGCTAGAATAGTTGCCGGAACGAACCCATTTGTGCACGGTTCCCCGTACACATGGCTTAAATACGATGAACCGATGAGCACCGGGAGAAGGATAGCGAGGGAAATTAGTGAGGCTATTGAAATTGGCAGGATTGAGGAGGTAGTAACTTAAATTTCCCTCGCAGCTTCAAGGTAAGCGAGGCCTTTAAATTTATACTTCCTCCTCCCTTCAACGCTCTTTTCTAAGTACCCCCAGTTAGTTAACTCTTCAAGCATTTCATATATTGTTGATAACGAAGCTCCCGTTCTCCTAGATATTTCCTTAAGTGGAACGTTTTTGGAATAAAGGCTTAATGCCACTGCCAATTTTTCCCAACTTTTTGGAAAGGATGTCCTTAGAATGTTAAGGATTTCCTCCCTAATCTTTGAAAGACTAACTCTTTTAGCGTATTGTAATGCCTTTGAGTGAGATAATCCTTTACATCTCTTTCTTCCGTATGGATTCACTATTCCTGGCAGACCCATTGAGAATTCGTATATCTCCTCGAGCTCAACTAACCGATAGTTAACATTGCATTCTCTTAATCCATTAGCCAAGTATTCAATCGTCGTTTGTCTGCTCAGGGGTTCTAGATTTAAGTTGTCAAACTCTCTGCCTACAAAATGAACCCCGCTAGATAGGGACTCTCCTCCAAATCCTATTTTTGTTGGTTCTATAAAATAACTAAGCACCCTAACTGAGGAGCCAGTGACTATTATGGAAGTCAACTCCACTATATAAGCAACTTCACTCCTCAACTTCCAAAGGGATGCCATCAACTCAGGTATACCGGTTTTTAGTTCTTGAATCTCATCCCATATAACTATTGACTTCTTCCCAAGAAATTGGAGCATGTTAACTAGGGCTTGAACCGGAGGAATTCTGTTTTCTAAAATTGCCTCCCCGTAAATTCCCTCCCCAGTAATCCCCACCTTTATTCCACTGAATAAGGCTGACTCCAGAATTAATTTGAGTTTCACTCTTTTTGGCAATTTAGCGTACGTCATGACAACAAAATCTTTGAAGTCCTTGACACCTGAGACGTTTAAATAAACAACGGTCCAGCCCTCAGTATCTCTTAGATGATAAGCAACAGACTTGGCTAGTGTTGTTTTTCCTACGAGTCTTGGACCCGTTATAGCAGTCCACTCCTTCTCTTTTATATTGTCTATTAAGTAATCAACTTCACTCATCCCCAAATCGCTTCTTGGAACATTTCTCCCAGCCAACTTGTTAAGTGGGAGGATTGTTCCACGTGGAAATTGCTCCATGTGAAAGCCTCCCGTAATGTTTTTCTTTGTCTTGTTTTTTTAAGTTTATAAAAATGTTTCTCATAAATTTTGAATTTTAGTCAAATATTGCTTGATTTATTGAAAAATAGCCATATTAATTCGGCAAACTCTGTCATATCTTAGCAGAGTTTACTAAATTAAGTTTTAAATACATTCACCCGTTACGCTAGCTAGTCGTTAGTCTTAGTTTTACCAAGGAAATCTTAAAATATTTTTTAAGTAGAAGAGCTCGATACAGGGGCAATAAGTTGCCAAATATATGTCAAAATAAACTTTAAATGTGGCATATTTTAGACAAGATCTTGACAAGGTGAGAGGGATGTGGGAGAAGTTCATAGAGGAGAAAGTTAGAGAGATCAGGGAAACCGTTGGGGATGCTAAGGCGATAATAGCCCTCTCGGGTGGAGTTGACAGCTCAACTGCCGCAGTTCTAGCTCATAAAGCCATCGGGGATAGACTGCATGCGGTCTTCGTTAACACGGGCTTCCTAAGGAAGGGGGAGCCGGAGTTCGTCGTCAAAACTTTCAGGGACGAGTTTGGCATGAACCTCCATTACGTTGACGCCCAGGACAGGTTCTTTGAGGCCTTGAAGGGAGTTACAGACCCAGAGGAGAAGAGGAAGATAATCGGTCGCGTCTTCATAGAGGTATTCGAGGAGGTCGCCAAGGAAATCGGAGCCGAGTACTTAATTCAAGGAACGATCGCCCCGGACTGGATAGAGAGCAAGGGGAAAATCAAGAGCCACCACAACGTTGGAGGCTTGCCGGAGAGGCTCAACCTCAAGCTAATCGAGCCCTTAAGGGATCTCTACAAGGACGAGGTTAGGCAACTGGCCAAAGAGTTGGGCCTTCCGGAAAAGATCTACAACAGGATGCCCTTCCCAGGCCCCGGCCTTGCGGTCAGGGTCATAGGGGAGGTAACTCCAGAGAAGATAGCGATCGTCAGGGAGGCGAATGCTATAGTCGAGGAGGAAGTTGAGAAGGCGGGCCTTAGGCCCTGGCAGGCCTTTGCAGTTCTGTTGGGAGTTAAAACAGTTGGAGTTCAAGGTGATATAAGGGCGTACAAGGAGACGATTGCCGTTAGGATAGTCGAGAGCGTAGATGGAATGACGGCCAATGCCATGAACGTTCCCTGGGAAGTCCTGCAGAGGATAGCCTTCAGGATAACCAGCGAGATTCCTCAAGTTGGAAGGGTTCTATATGATATAACCAACAAACCACCTGCAACCATTGAGTTCGAGTGAACTTTTTATCCTAATTTTACCGTAAGAACACTAAGGTGAGAGAGTTGGGAGGACCTTTGACAATTGAGGTAATTTATGAAAATGGAGTACTAAAACCTCTAAAGCCCCTCAACTTAAAAGATGGAGAAGTCTTAGTTGTAAAAATATACAAAAAAGGAATAATAGAGAGAACAGAAAAGTTCAGAAAAATAATAACCCCAGAAAAGTTTAAAGAAAGTCCTGAAGAGTATCTTGCCCGCCTTAGGGAGGAGAGGAGATGAGAGTCGTTATAGACACCTCAGTTATCATTAATTTATTCTCCAATTTTTATCCAGATCGAACTGAAGTTGCCAAGAAAATTGCAATTCTGGCAGAGGAGGGGGAACTGGTCTTATATTCTCCCCGCTTAGGTGAATTTGAATTTATATCAGTTATCTCAAGATTTTTACCCGACGATCTAACCAAAGAAGCTTGGGAGGAGTACAGATCCCTCATAGATGAATTCATTGGAGAGAGTGAGATTATTGACACCATTAGAGGGTTAGCATTTTTAACTTCACACAGAGTTCCCGATCTATATTTTATCGCGACTGCCAAGCATTTAAATGCAATTTTAATAACAAATGACAGGAAAATGGCAATGGTCGCAAAGTCTATTGGAATAAAGACATTTTACCTTCTCGAAGAAGCAGATGAGTTCTTTAGGTTCATTAAAACCAAAAACCGGTGATATTATGGATGATCTCATAGAGCTTGCAAGGAAAATTCGTAAGAAGGTAACCCCCGAAAACTTTGAGGAAGATCCTACCGATTATCTCCTTCGTCTTAGAGGAGGTGAAAGAAATGATAGTTATCATGGACAACGGAGGTCAATACGTGCACAGGATTTGGAGGACACTCCGCTACCTCGGGGTTGAGGCCAAGATAATCCCCAACACGACGCCGCTTGAGGAGATAAAGGCCATGAAGCCAAAGGGCATAATCTTCTCAGGCGGGCCCGACATAAACAAGACTGGCAACTGCGAGGCGATACTTGAGCACTACGACGAGTTCAACGTCCCGATCCTTGGCATCTGTCTTGGCCACCAGCTGATAGCGAAGTACTTCGGCGGAAAGGTTGGGAAGGGTGAGAAGGCCGAATACAGCCTCGTTGAGGTGGAGATACTGGAGGAGAACGACATCTTCCGGGGACTTCCGAAGAGGCTCAAGGTCTGGGAGAGCCACATGGACGAGGTGAAGGAGCTTCCCGAGGGCTTCAGGCTCTTGGCCAGGAGCGAGACCTGTCCGGTCGAAGCTATGAAGCACGGGAGCCTGCCGATATACGGCGTGCAGTTCCACCCCGAGGTCTTCCACACGGAGCGCGGGGCGGATATTTACCGCAACTTTGTGGAGCTCTGCGGGGAGCTCAGCTAGTCGGTCCTCTCCCCATCTTTTTATCGGCAACGGGTTCTCCCATCATCGCTCCTCCATAATTTTGAGGCCACATCTGAAAAGTCTTGCTGGTTACGATTGGGAATTGCAAATTAGAAAACTTTTTAAGGTTTTAGTTCTTACTCTTTATGGTGATAGCTTGGGGCACACGGTCTACTACCTCACCAGAATTGATAGATGGAAGGAGTTCAGGGTGTTCCTGAAGAAGGTCTGCGAAGGGCTCGGCTTCAGTTTCCTTGAGAGCGAAGATGCCGTCATAATTTTTCCAGAATGCCACGGCGTCGAGCCCATGGAGATAAAGAAGAGAGGTAAGGGGTTCGTCAAGACGAACCTCGTTGAACCTTGCCATTCTATCTATCTGCTCATGCTTCACTCGGTTTCTTCCTTTGGCTCTGTCGAGCTCTGGGAGGACTGATCCGTGAGATAGACCTCCAGTATCCTAACCGGTCTGGCGCTCCTGAATGTTCTGTCCTCCACAAGGACCTTTACGACTCTTCCGGGCTCCGCCTCCTCGACCGCCGGAAGCCAGTAGAAGCCGGGCTTGATGTTGGCCGCCATGTCGTCGTGGATGAAAACCCTGACTAAGTCGTTCTTGACTTCCTCGACCGTCCCGTAGGTGTAATCCCTTCCGAAAGTGGCCTTGAAGTAATGGCGGAAGAGAAGAACCGCCACGGCTATTGCCCCTACGTAGGCGTAGTAGTGGTAGATTTCCGGAGATGCAAGCTTCAGCAGTGAGTATCCGAGGAAGGCCAGGAAGGATATGAGGGAAATTCCGTAGTAGAAAACCCTGTACGGTTTTTCTTCGATGAGGAAGTTGCCGTAACGAATTATGAAGTAGCGGAGGTAGAGGAAGTAGGGGATTGAAACCGCCAGCAGGTAGAGGGGGGTGCCTGTTAGGAATACGACAGCGAAGTTGACCACGAGGTAGGTCATGAAGCAGAGCTGGAGGTGGAGGCTGATGAGTTCGTGGAAAGTGAAATTTCGTTTTTCCGTCACGGCTCCTGTTATTTTTAAATCCGGAGGCTTACTCGACGGGACAGGAAAAAGGAACCCCCTTATTGTACCCATGCACTTTCCAAAGGCGGACTCGGCCGTGGAGCCGATCGTATAAAGAAAGCTTTCGATGTCCATATTATTTACCCCCTTGTTTCAGTTTCCGAATACGAGCGTTTTGGTTGTTTCATCAAGCTTGAATGTCGGGTAGTTGAATTCCGAGCCGTCCCATACTGAATGTTTGCAGTACTCGGTTAGACCGTCCACACTGCATTTCAGGAAGTAGTACGACACACTTGTGTAATCATCGGGGACGTTTGCTCCAACGCTCTCGAGCGCACCTAGTAGTGTTTTGTCCGTATCCGGATCTGGAACCAGGAATGTTTCAAGCCCCACGGGGAGCTCGTTGGTGATTCCGAGGGCGGTCTGGAATTCTCTTGAGATGGCCAGGTAGTAGGAGTGCTGTCTCATGCCCTGTGGGGAAACGATTGGTTTTCCCTCAAATCTCTCGAGTACCGTCGGGTAGTACATACCCGCCGAGGAATTGTCCCGGAGACCTAGGTAGCACCAGTTGAGGACAAGCTCCTCCACATCATCCTGGCTGGATACGTTGTAGTACCCGTAGGTTTCCCCCGGAAACGGTATTTTGCAGGGGGTTATAACCCGGGTGTACAGTCCGTTGAGTTCCCTGACTACGAACGGGTCTTCAAAACCGACAATGCTCACGATGGAGTAAATGTACTCCCCATCTCCTGGAGGGATGTCTCCGGAGTACCTCACGGCCCCTGAGCCGTCTGTGATTGTGATGTTTTTTATCTTTACCCTGACCGCAACATGAAACGAATCGAGCGGCCCCACTGTGACCTCCAGGTGATTCCTCACGAATTCATCCGGGTCGGATGGCTCCACCCTCA
>QMUI01000067.1 GCA_003660485.1 Thermococci archaeon
AACCCTACCAGTAATCGCAGGAAGAGAATTACAAGCCCAGATAATCTTCAACGCTTCCCTAACGGCTTTGTCAGGGTCATCCCTGTACTTCCTTAAGGCTCCAATGAACCCTGGGATGTCTATGTTAACAGGACAACCCTTAATACAGGGAGCATAATCCTTAGGACACTGTAAACACCTTTCTGCTTCCTTCAAAGCCAACTCCCAAGTATAGCCAAGGTTAACCTCCTTGAAGTCCTTAACCCTCTCTTCAACAGGTCTCTCAGGAGTGGGAACCCTCTCCTTGATGAGCTTAGGCATTCAAACCATCCCCCTTTCCCTCTTCCACTTTTCAAAGCTTATCAACTCTAAATCACGATAATAGTTGAGCCTCTTCATTAGCTCATCCCAATCAACTAAGTGGGCATCGAACTCGGGCCCATCGACACAAGCAAACTTTATCTCTCCCCCCACCGTAATCCTGCACGCTCCGCACATCCCTGTTCCATCGACCATTATCGGGTTCAAGCTTGCCATAGTCTTTATCCCGTAGGGCTTGGTTAGCTCCGCAACGGCTTTCATCATTATTGCAGGTCCAACTGCATGTACCAGGTCAATCTTCCTACCCTCATCGATTAACTTTTGAAGCGCATGAGTTGTAAAGCCCTTCATTCCATAACTTCCATCGTTTGTCGTGACTATTACTTCATCGCTAACGTCTCTAAGCTTGTCCTCCCAGAAAACTAACTCTTTTGTCCTGAACCCCAGGATCGAGATCACATAGTTGCCCGCTTCCTTCATGGCTCTCGCGACTGGGTATATCTCCGCAACACCAACTCCACCCCCAACCATTACCACCGTTCCGAACTTGTCTATGTGGCTTGGGTTTCCTAAGGGCCCCAGGAGATCCGAGATGTAATCCCCTTCATTGTACGTGCCCAATTCGTGAGTTGTTTTTCCGACCTCTTGGGCAACTATGGTAACTGAACCTTTACTTTTGTCAATGTCGGCAATTGTCAAGGGTATTCTTTCACCTTTCTCATGTAATCTCACGATCACGAACTGCCCTGGTTTCGCGTGTTTAGCCACTCTAGGAGCTTCTATTTCAAAAAGATTAATGCCGGGAGCAAGTCGTTCTTTCCGTAAAATTTTGTACATTTGCATCACCTCACAAATATTTCTGTTTTCAAATTATAATAAAAATTCTTCCATGTATTTTACCATTTGTTTAAAACTTGAGGTTGTCAAAATAGCGTTTTGGAAATCCTTATTATTTTATTATTTTATCAATAGAAAATAAGAAAATACTAAGAGGGTGAATATTTATGAGGTACGTCAAGCTTTCTGCCGAAAACTTTCCCGCGTTTTTTGAATCTCTCAAGCAACTTGGCAAAATATATGGTCCAGTAAAACGTAACTCGACATATGTATTTATGCAGGTTGATGATATTAAAGAGCTCAGCTTAGACTACACGAGAACTATACTCCCCCCAAAGAAGTTCTTCGTGAAACCCAGAGATGAGTTATTCAGGTTAAAAGGGGATAAGTGGGAAGAGATAAAGGATGAAGAAAGATTCGTTCTCTTCGGACTTCACTCATGCGACATTCATGGGCTCAAGATTTTGGACAAAACGTACCTTGGAGATCCTCCAGATCCATACTACAAGTCAAGGAGAGAGAATGCGTTTATAGTAGGGATAAGCTGTATGCCTGATGAATACTGCTTCTGCAAGAGCTTGGGAACGGACTTTGCGATGGATGGCTTCGACCTCTTTCTTCACGAACTACCGGATGGCTGGCTAGTGAGAGTAGGAAGCGTTCGGGGTCACGAGGTAGTGTGGGAGAACCAAGAGTTATTCGAAGAAGTTACGGAGGAGGATCTAAGGCACTTCAAAGAATTTGAAGAGAAGAGAGCCAAAGCGTTCAAGAGGAGTCTAAACAAAGAAGGCCTGGCAGATATCCTTGACTTAGCCTTCAACAGCCAGGTGTGGAAGAAGTACGCTGAGAAGTGCCTGGGCTGTGGAAACTGCACCCTCGTCTGCCCAACGTGCAGATGCTACGAGGTCTGCGACAATTGGATTAGGGCTTATGAGGTCGTGAGAGAGAGGAGATATGATTCGTGCTTTATGCCAACTCACGGCTTGGTAGCTGGAGGCCACAACTTCAGACCCACCCGTTTGGATAGATTTAGGCATCGCTACTACTGCAAGAGTTATTTCGACCCCTCTGCGGGCTTCAACTGTGTTGGTTGTGGAAGGTGTGATGAATTCTGTCCAGCAAGGATAGAACATGTAAAGGTTCTTGAGGAGATTCGGGAGGGATTGTTATGAACCCCTATCAAAGCTACGATGCTAAGATAATTGAGATTAGGGAGCTCACACCAAGGGAAAAACTCTTCACACTCCGCTTTACCGATAGGGAAGTTGAAGAAAACTTTATCTTCAAGCCAGGGCAGTTCGTTATAGTTGACCTGAGGGGTTATGGAGAGTTCCCAATCAGCATCTGCTCACCACCCACAAGGAAGCCGATACAGCTCTGCATAAGGAGGGTTGGAAGGTTAACGAGGTTCATCCACAAGTTTAGTGAAGGAGAATCAATAGGAATTAGAGGACCCTATGGCAACGGCTTCCCTCTTGAAAAGATGGAAGGATCGAACTTAATTCTTGTTGCTGGTGGCCTGGGAATGGCTCCCTTACGTTCCGTGCTGTGGTACGCAATTGATACGGGCAAATTCGAGAAGATATACCTCTTCTACGGGACGAAGAGCTACGAGGATATATTGTTCAGGGATGAGATAATATATCTACTCAAGCATGGGGAAAAGCTTAACTGCCACGTCAAGCTTGCTTACGAAGTTGAGACTCCTTCATGTGTCTACCTTGAGAAGGGGTTCTCGGAGAAAGTGTGCAAAGGAGTAGTTACGGATCTGTTCAGGGGGGAGGAGTTTGATGTTAACAATTCCTATGCACTGATCTGTGGTCCACCAGTTATGTACAAGTTCGTGATAAGGGAACTTCTGAACAGAGGACTATCCCCAGGGAGGATATACATGACGCTTGAGAGGAGGATGAAGTGCGGAGTTGGAAAGTGCGGCCACTGCGTCGTTGGGACGAGCACGAGCTGGAAGTACATCTGCAAGGATGGGCCCGTCTTCACCTACTGGGATGCCCTCTCGACGAGGGGGTTGATATGATGAAGTTAGCAGTTTTCGAGCTTACGGATTGCGGGGGTTGTGCCCTCAACTTGCTGTTCCTGTACGATAGGTTATTTGACATCCTTGAGTTCTACGATATAGTTGAGTTTCACATGGCGAGCTCACGCAAAAGTAAGGAGAGGGTTGACGTTGCCCTTGTAACTGGAACGGTTTCAACGCAGAGAGACCTTGAGGTCCTTAGGGAAGCAAGAAACAGGAGTGAATACTTGATAGCCCTAGGAACTTGTGCAACCCACGGTAGCGTTCAAGGGAGCGTTGAAAATGCAAAGGAGGCATTTAGAAGGATATATGGAGACATCAAAGGACCAACGAAAGTTCTTGAACCAAGACCGATAACGGAGTACGTCCCCGTTGACTTCGCCATTCCTGGGTGCCCCTACAATAAGGAGGAGGTATTTCAAGTCCTGATGAACCTAGCGAGAGGAGTTGAGCCCGTTGCAAAGGACTATCCGGTCTGCCTTGAGTGCAAACTCAACGAGTACGAGTGCGTTCTCTTAAAGAAGGGGATTCCATGCCTTGGACCAGTAACGGCTGGAGGGTGTAATGCCCAGTGCCCTGCCTTAGGATTAGGATGCATAGGGTGCAGGGGGCCTTCAATGGACGCAAACATTCCTGGGCTTGTCGAAGTTCTAAAGAAAATCCTGCCAGAGGAGGAAATTGCAAAGAAGCTTAGGACGTTCACGAGGTGGTAGTTATGATAATAGAGCTTGATGAATTCACCAGGGTTGAGGGGATCGGAAAGGCAGAGATAGTTGTTGAGGATGGAACTGTTAAGGAGGCGAGAGTTAAGATACTTGAAGGACCAAGATTCTTCGAAATCCTGACGTTAGGAAGAAGCTACTGGGACGTTCCCGATCTTGAGGCAAGGATATGTGCTATCTGCTACGTAGCTCACTCCGTTGCATCGGTGAGAGCCATAGAAAATGCCCTCAGGATAGATGTTCCACCAACCGTCGAGAAGCTTAGAGAACTTGTTCTATGGGGAGAAATAATAGAGAGCCATGCTCTTCACCTTTACCTCCTAGCGTTGCCGGATATTTTTGGCTATCCAGATGCAATCTCAATGATACCAAAGCATGGGGAGTTAATAAAGGAAGGATTGACAATAAAGGCATTTGGTAACACGATAAGAGAGCTCCTAGGGGGAAGAGAAATTCATGGAATAAACATAAAGCCAGGAGGATTTGGAAGGTATCCAAGAGAAGAAGAACTGGAAGGAATAGCAAAGCATGCAGAGTCACTAGTTAAATTTGCCAGAAGGATAGTTGGAATATTTGCTTCTCAAGAACCAAGAGGGGCTAAAGCTGAAATTCCGATGGTTACCAGTGAATACTTGTGGGGAGACGAACTAATAGTTGGGGAAGACAGAATTCAATATATAGAGCTTGACGAAGTTCCAGTAAACTACAGCTTTGCAAAGCATACCTACTACAAAGGCAAACCTATTTTTGTCGGTGCATTGGCTAGGTTATTATTGAAAGAAAAATACATTCAGGGGGAAGCGGGGAGACTGCTAGATACCTACAAAGACAAAATTGAGAGCAGATACGTAATATACAACAACTTAGCCCAAGCCATAGAGCTTGTCTATGCTTTAGAGAGAGTTGCTGAGCTCAGCAATAAAATAGCAAGTGAGGGAATAGAAAAAGGCATTGTGGAACCGGAAGAAAAAAGCGGGGAAGGGATTGGATATGTTGAAGCTCCCAGAGGAGTTCTAGTCCATCACTATAGAATCGAAGATGGAAAAGTCGTGTGGTCGAACACGATCACACCGACTGCATTTAATCAAGGGATGATGGAGCTTAGCTTACTTGAGGATGCTAAGAAGATGTATGGATCAGTGCCAGAGGAGTCTTTGAAGAAAAAATTGGAGGAGATAGTTAGAGCATTCGACCCATGTATCTCCTGTTCAGTGCACTTCGTTAGACTTTGAGCTTAAATTTTTATATTTTCAAACAAAAATTCCCTGGGTGCCTATGTTCTAGGACAGAGAGAAAGAACTATCTACTCTCAGAACTTTCGTTGAGAATGAGCCAAGTACTATTTTCTTTATTTACGGTCCCATAAACTCTCGGGCAAAACGACACTGCTAATAGGATTTTCCAAGAGGCTTCCTAGGAATTTTGTTCCACACGAGAACACTTTTTCCTATATAATTGCGACTTTCAGGAAGATCAGGGAAAATTGAAAATCCCCATTCTGATCTTAGATGGATCCCAGAAAGCTGAAAGTCTAAAAATAAATGGCCCACTACCTTATGAGTAAATGACCCCCCAAATAGCCTTCCAGTTCTACTCAGCTCGAATCCTGTAACATCCTATCTCACAATGAACCCTATCCAGACGGACACAGGAAATCCTTTTCCTATACCTTTATCTTCTGAATTACTAGTCATTAGAGTAATATCGTTTTCTCTCCTGTATAAAGGTTACCAGTAACACTCCTGCAGAAACTGTACTTAGGGTTCTGAGGAAGAGCTCAACAACAGATGAAGAGGAAGTGAGCTTCCAATATATTAAGAGCTCGTACAAGTCTCTAGCAGACATGAAAAGTGGTGTAATAACCGCCCATGTACGGTAGTCTCTAAATCCTCTACGCTTTATGGAAGTGAGCGTAAAATACAAGAAGAGGGGAAACAGGGCAGAGGACAAAATGTCTCCCAAGTTCACGGTTCCTCACCTTATACAGGTTCAACAGGTTCGGATGTGCATATGTTGGTCCAATCACTAAA
>QMUI01000068.1 GCA_003660485.1 Thermococci archaeon
AGGAAGAAAAGGGGTGAGTTGTATGCCTGACCTTCATGTTCACATATCATTTTCATATGGGAGAAGGAAGATCTTAGATGATGTTAAATTCAATGCGAAAAAAGGTGAGCTGCTGGCGATAATAGGCCCTAACGGATCCGGGAAGTCCACACTGCTCAAATGCATAGCTGGGATACTGAAGCCGGAGGGTGAGATAAAGTACGGAAACATAGACCTAATTAGCTTGAGGCCAAAGGAAAGAGCTAAGATAGTTTCCTACGTTCCTCAGAGCTCTTTTCCCGAATTTGCCTTTACCGTTGGAGAGTTTGTTGAGCTTGGAACCTATGCGAGTGGGGGAGACGTCGAAGAGGCTTTGAGAAGTGTTGGGCTTTTGGAAAAGAAAAATGAATTGATAACTAACCTTAGCGGTGGCGAGTACCAGTTGGCCTTAATAGCGAGGGCCTTAGCCCAGGGCAGTGATGTCATGTTGCTGGATGAGCCAACGAGCCACCTTGACATAAACCATGCAAAGGAGGTTATTGACCTTCTGCTCAAGCTTAAAGAGGGGAAGATTATAGTGGCCGTCCTCCATGATCTTAATATAGCCCTTAACTATGCAGATAAGATACTCGTTCTCAAGTACGGCAGGGTTCTTTGGCAAGGTTCTTCCAGTGAGATCCCGGAAAAGGTGATATGGGAGAGCTACAATGTAATGCCCAAAGTTATCAAGGCCAATGGGATAAAGGCAGTAATACCTTAATGTTATTAAGCCTCAAGACTACTTTAAACCATGAGGTTCTTCGTAAGCGGAATGCCCGGAGTTGGAAAGACGACATTGGCCAAGAGGATAGCGGATGAAATAAGGCGAGAGGGCTACAAAGTTGGAGGAATAATAACTCAGGAAATAAGGAGTGGTTCGAAAAGGGTAGGCTTTAAGGTGATGGCTATAGACACTGGCGAGATCGGTAGGCTAGCGTACGTTGGTTACGGACAGCCAAGGCTTGGTAAGTACGTGATAGACGTTGAAGGGTTTGAGAGGGTTGCGATTCCAGCGATATCAAGAGCTCTAAGAGAGGCTAACTTAATTGTAATAGATGAGATAGGGCCAATGGAGTTCAAGAGCAATGAATTCCTGAAGGCACTTGGCCTAGTGCTCAAGAGTGAAAAGCCCCTACTAGCTACGGTTCACAGAAGATTAGTCGACAGGTACAGGCCTCTAGGGGAGTACTACTGGTTGACCCCGGAGAATAGAAACGAAGTTTTCGCGGAGATCCTAGGGAAGATTAAGAGGGGACTGAAAAATGAGAACCCAGGTGATAAAGCCAAGGATTAGGGAAATCCTTTCCAAAGAACTTCCTCCTGGGCTTGTGAAGTTGCTCCCAAAGAGGTGGGTCAAGATAGGGGATGTTATATTACTTCCACTTAGACCGGAGCTTGAGCCCTACAAGCGTAGGATAGCTCGAGTGTACGCTGAGGTCATTGGGGCAAAGGCCGTCTTGAGGAAGGGCCACATACACGGGGAAACGAGAAAACCAGATTACGAACTACTTTATGGACAGGACACAATAACGGTTCACGTTGAGAACGGGATTAAGTATAAGCTCGATGTTGCCAGGATAATGTTCTCTCCTGCGAACGTCAAAGAGAGGGTTAGAATGGCGAGCATTGCCAAGCCTGACGAGTTAGTTGTCGACATGTTCGCCGGTATAGGACACTTAAGCCTCCCAATAGCCGTTCACTGTAAGGCTAGGGTAATAGCGATAGAAAAAGACCCTTACACCTTCAAGTTCTTGGTCGAAAACATTCACCTTAACAAAGTTCAAGACAGGATGACGGCTTACAACATGGACAACAGAGACTTCCCTGGGGAGAATATAGCCGATAGAATACTTATGGGATACGTTGTTAAAACCCACGAATTCATCCCCAAGGCCCTTGAAATAGCCAAGGACGAGGCAATAATTCACTATCACAACACCGTTCCCGAAAAGTTAATGCCAAGGGAGCCCTTTGAAACTTTCAGGAGAATAGCTAAGGAACATGGATATGAAGTTGAAAAGTTAAATGAACTCAGAATAAAGAGGTACGCCCCAGGAGTCTGGCACGTCGTCTTGGATTTGAGAGTATACAAGACCTGAGGGGGTTAACATGGTAACATTCCTGACCGTGGGCGAGAAGCCCAACAGGGATGGGGTAATGTACGTGGCAAGGCTCCTTAGAAGGGAAGGCTTAGTAGATGATTATGTAATAACGGAGAACCCCAGGGAAGACAGGATTTACGTTGTTGGTGATCATTCCGGAACTTACAGTATCCTCCAGATCCTAAAACCGCGCTCTGTATTAAGCATAGATGCCCACACTGATTTGATGCAGGATTATTTTGATCATGCTTCATGGCTTGCCTACGCACTTAAGGATAAGATAGTTGAGAGGGCTAGCGTTATAGGGGCAGTTTTAATGATTCCTACCACTGAAAGAACAAAGCTATGGACGAAGAACGTTAAAATATTCCCAGCTCTCCCAAGAACCAGGAGAGTGAGAGGAAGGTGGAGGAGATACATGAACCTAGAGCAGCATAGACTTGAGGTTATAGATGAAGCTAGGAGATTCCTTGGTGACGAGATTTATCTCACGATAGACCTAGATGTGTTGAGGCCAGAATACAGGATAGCTAGGTTCCAGCATGGAGAGTTAACACTAAAGGAACTGATGAGGATCATGGAGGCTATATTTGAGAAATTTAATGTCGTTGCAGCTGACATTGCAGAGGTTAGCGATAGGGTGGCGAGATCAAAGCTTGGTAGAAGAGCAGTAATAGAGGTGTTCTCTTTAATCAGGGAGGTGATGGGATGATTACGGATGAAGAAATCAGGAAGGTCATAGCACCTTTACTACTTTCAGGTGCAAAGATGCTTGACAAACACTGTCCTAAGTGCGGTTCTCCCCTTTTCGAAAAAGATGGCAGGGTATTCTGCCCAGTTTGTGAGTATAGGGAAAAGAGGGTGAAGAAGGAGCTTAAGGGGATCGAGGAGGTTCTAATGGAAAAGTTTAAAGAGCTAGCGAATTCAATGCCTACGGAAGTTGAAAAACTTAAGCCTCACCTTGAGGCTATGGAGAAGCTACTAACAATAATTGAGAGGTATAAAAAGCTGGAGGGAGGAAAATGAAGCACTTAAGGATACTAAAAGTCCTTGAAAGTGGTGAGAAGAGTGAAGAAGAAATAGCCAAAGTGACTGGACTCTCAAGACTTGAAACGAGAAGATTTCTCCTTAGGCTTGCTGAACAAGGAAAAGTTGAGAGCTTCCAGAGAGAGGGCCAAATTTTCTGGAAGATAAGGGAGAAGAGGCCAGAAGAAGAGGAATTTAAGTACCTCTAGGCGTTCTCTGCCTTCTCCCAGTACTCCTCAAACTTCTTCTTGAATAAGTTGACGACCCTGTGGTCTTTGATCCATACCTGGGTCTCATAATTGAAGTACCTTGCTGCAAGATCTTCAAGTGCAAAGAACACTTCCTCATCGCAGACCAGCATTGGAAGGTCAAATTTCTCGAGAACCTTAAGCTCAATCTTTCCATCGTTTGCATATTGAACGATCTTTGAACCCTTTATTCTGGGTAGTAGGCTCTTGGTTAGGATAATTCTTGCCTTGACACCCCTGTCAACGGCCTTAATTATATCGTCCTCAAGGTTGATTGCTATGAAGCCATCATCTGCAAGGAGAAGCTCATTCTGAACCTCCTCAAGCATCTCCTTAGTCTTAAGGGTTGAGTTCTTGATTCCTCTGACGACCCAAACCCTCTCGACCCCGTACTTTGGAACCTCTGTTTCTATTAATGGAGCCATGAGCTCGAGTAGCTCCTCCTTAGCCTTCTTCTTTGCCTCAAGTTCCTCCTTAACTCTTTCCTGCCACTCCTGAATGAACTTTTCGAGGATGTTAGCTGGATGTACTGGCCTGTACTTGTTCGTCTTTCCTGGCTGATTCATTGCGAAGCCCTTCTTCTCAAGGCTCCTCAGAACGTCGTAAGTTCTTGGAGCAGGCACCTCGGAAACACTTGCCAACTCAGCAGGTGTAAGAACACCAAACGCTACTAAGGCAACATAAGCTCTGGCCTCATATAAGTTCAACTCAAAATGTTCTTGTAATAGCTCTACCATTCTGTCCTTGCTCATCTTTACCACCATCACAAACTTGTCAATACAAATGGAGCTTAACTGTTATATAAAAGTTTCCCCACATTATTATAAAGCTTTAACCTTATATTATCGAAGAGCTAAATACTTATTATCTTCATAGCTGGATTGCATGGTTATGCATATAATTTCTACCTAATAAGATTTTTGATAATACCATGCTAACCAAATGCAGATTAATAGTTCCAAATATGGAACACTAACTTGGAAAAGGAAAATTGAATTCAGGAAGATGTGACGTATCTCCGAATTTCTTCATAAAGCTCATTAAGAACTTCCTGATAATTGGCCTTAGCTTCTTCAATATCATCCATGATTTTCTCCAATTGTCTTGTCCTTTCCTCGCTTACTAAGTCTTTGTATTTGCTTACTAAATAATGGTAGACCTTTATTCCTTTATCTGTGGGAACCAGCTTCTTTTTACCCTTTGTTTCTATTACATAGCCCCTCTGTAAGAGAGTCTGGACAATCTTTGCGTAGGTTGAGGGCCTACCGATTCCCCTCTCCTTCATTAGTGCAATAACATCACCCTGGGTGTACAGTGATACCTTTGGAGCTCTCCAGTGTCTTACATCTTTCACCTTGATCTTCTGGCCCTTCTCGAGCTTAGGCATCTGCTTTAGGGGTAGTGGCTTTACCTTAGACCACCCGTCATATAGTACCTCAATATATCCCTCAACCTCAACGTCTCCAAACGGGGTCTCGAGGACTGCCTTTTCATAGACAACTTTAGCTGGCTTCATCTGGCTTGCTATGAATCTCCTAAATATCATATCGTAAAGTTTGAAATGGTCTCTCGTTAAGTTCCTGGGGAGCGTTATTATGCCGTCTCTAATTAGCTGAATTAGCCTTCCAGTATCTATAGGCCTTGTTGGTCTTATCGCTTCATGGGCCCCTTCTTCGCCCCACTTCCTTGGAGCAAAGTACTCTTCCCCAATCTCCTGGGTTATGTACTCCTTAGCTATCTCTATTCCGGTATTGCTCACGTGAGTTGAATCAGTTCTGTGATAGCTCGTTAGACCTAACTCGAAAAGATCCTGGGCTAGCTGCATGGTCTTCGTTGCAGAAAAGCCCAGGAACCTTGAAGCATCCTGAAGCATTGCATCGGTGGTGTACGGTGGAAGTGGATTGATTTCCCTTTCCTCTATCGTTACCTCCTTAACCGTGACCTCCTCAATTTTGCCTTTAACCCCCTCAAGGGTCACGCTTATGCCGTTTTCAAGGGTTATCCCCAGGAAGTCCGTTTCACTCTCGGTAAACTCCTTGTACCTCTGGACTATCCATCCCAGGACAGGAGTTTGAACTCTACCCGCGGAGAGGTTCCTGTTCTCGAAGACTTGCCACAGCTTTTGGCTCAGCTCAAACCCTATCCATCTGTCCTCTATTCTCCTGACGAGCTGGGCATTTACCCTGTCCTCATTTATGTCCCTTGCCTCCTTTATCGCCTTGAGAATTGCTGGCCTCGTTACCTCGTGGAACTCTATCCTCTTTATGTTCGGGGCATATGGAGATAGAACGTTTCTTATATCCCAGGCTATCTTCTCTCCCTCTGTATCTGGGTCTGTACCGATTAATATCTCATCAACTTCTTGGGCAAGATCTCTCATCGCCTTGACGTTTTCAAGGGCGTCATGAACGTTTCTGCTTCCACACTTAGGGCAAACCCCTTTCTCCTCCCAGTCAACAAACTGGTGACCGCAATCCCTGCACCTCTTGATTGTGTCATAGACGGGAACGAAATACTTCTTTCCTTC
>QMUI01000069.1 GCA_003660485.1 Thermococci archaeon
ATACCCTCCCTTAATGCCCTCTTAATAAAGGGACTCTCTTTCATGGCCTCAACTCCTCTGGAGCAACTGCAACTCCAACGATTTCATAGTACTCATCCAACCTGTCAAGGAACCTCTTCTCAGTTTCCTTCACTATTATCAAGTAAGGTCACTTGTTTCTCTAGGGAGCCAAAGAGTATAACTAGCCTAACGGATTCATCCTCCTGAACTTTCCTTAGTATCCTATCTAAGCTCTTTCTCCCTGTTCATCCCTTCAAGAACGCCTCCACGAGGTTTCTTGTTTCATTCAACGCTTCCAAGGGAATCCCCTTGGGTAAACCACCTACTTCACCCTTCACATCCTTGAGGACTCCCTGCCCTGCCCCCAGGAACATCCCCTCACTCACTATCCCGAAGAAGCTCCTCGGGGGCAATAACGCAACGGCAACCCTGTTCCCTTCCTTCACGGTGAGATCGTTGGTGACGACGGTTACAGCCCTCTCCCCGATGTTCACGTTGGTGACGAGTAGCTTATCTGCATTAGGATGCTTTCCCACGCTCATCACCTCGCCAACAACTATATCGACGGCAATTACTGGATCGTTGATTTTTCCAAGCTTTAACCTCCTGTCCAGTCCCAGGATCGTGTTGAGGAAGAACCTTATCTTCGCAACCTGCTCCTCAACTTTTTCCCTCTCGTCCTTGCTGGCCTGGCTTACGAACTTGTGGTGCCAGTCTTCTCCGCCCAGAGCTTCAATTATTCCCTGGGCCTTCTCCTTGAGGGCCTTCATCTGGGGGGTGTCAACCAACTCCTGGGGGTCGAGGTAGCTGTACCTCATGGCCTGTATCTCGGGGATCATTTCCTTAGCGAGCTTAACGGCCTTCTTCTTGTCCCACTGTCCCCTGAACTTTGCGCCCTCTATAGTTCTCAAGAACAGCTCAACGGCCTTCTCAGCGACCAGCAACCTGTAATCCTTACTGGTGTCCCACATGATGCTCCCCCTTCCTACTTCCCTGGCGAACTTAAAAACCTATATAAAAACGTGAAGCTGACTACATATTTAGGTGTCTTCAATGGGAGCGGAAAAAGGTGAAAGAATTTGGATATTGGTAACACCCGATAAATGTAGTGGTTGCAGACTCTGTGAGATAGCCTGTTCAATAGAGCATGAAGGTATAATATGGCCAGAAGCCTCACGAATAAGGATATATGAGATCTTACCGGGAGTAACCATTCCACACACATGCGTTCAATGCCCTGATTATCCCTGCGTCGACGCATGTAACTTCGGTGCTCTAAAAGTGGATGAGAAAACAGGGGCAGTTATCGTTGAAGAAGATAAGTGCACGGAGTGTGGCGCTTGTGTCCTTGCTTGTCCTGGGAACGTCCCAAGGATCCCGAAAGGAAAGGGGAGTGTTGTAATTTGCGACCTGTGTGGTGGGGAACCCAAGTGTGTTGAAGTCTGCCACGAGGCTGGGCACGACGCCCTAACACTTGTCAGAGGGGAATACAGGTCAATATACAGGACCTTTGCTAAAGATCCCATAGAAAAAGGCCTCGAATTGGCAAGAAAGATGTATGGAAAAGAGCTCCTAGGGTGAGAACCATGTACGGATATGCGGGAAAACTTCTCGATATAGACCTTAGCACAGGAAAAGTAAGAACAGTTGAGCTAAATGATGATATGGTAAAGTTCTATGGAGGTAGGGGGCTAGGGACGTATTTGCTATGGAAGGAACTTGGCAGAGAATGGGAAAAAGTTGATCCTCTGGGAAAAGAGAACCTGCTTCTCATACTTACTGGCCCTTTAACCGGGTATTATCCTGGAATAAAAATCGCGGTGGTTTCAAAATCACCCGAGAGTAACGGCGTTGTTGGTAGCGTTCTAAGTAGTGAGGTTGGAGTAGAACTTAAAGCTAGCGGATACGATGGAATAATAATTCGTGGCAAAGCCGAGGAACCAGTTTATTTACTCATAAACGACGACAATGTAGAAATTAGGGATGCATCAAGATATTGGGGAATGGGTGGAATCGAGCTATACAAGACGCTGGTAAAAGAAATCCACGAGGAGTTAAAGGAGAGATCTAAGCTTCGTGGTATACCAAAGGAACCAGCTGTTATGTATATTGGAAAGGGAGGAGAGAACAAAGTTAGATTCGCTTCCATAATGAGTAAATGGGTACACGCTGCTGGATACGGAGGATTTGGGGCGGTCATGGGAAGCAAAAATCTAAAGGCAATAGTCGTAAAGGGAAACGGGCCACTACCAAAAGTATACGACAGTGAGAAATTAAAATCCATGCTTAGAGAGATACAGAGGGAGCTCTTAACCCTAACGACTTTTAGGCAGTGGGGAACTGGAGCGGGAGGTTACAGTGTTGGTAGGGACAGGTCGAGTCAGCCAATAAGGAACTGGCAGGAGGAGTATCATGACGATGAGAGGATAAGTGTTGTGAATTTTGAACTCAAAGCATGGATAAAGAAGTATTGGGCAGATTACGGTTGCCCAGTGAACTGCATGAAGATATCATACCTCAGGTACGGGGAGTACAAAGGAGCGATAACGGATGCTCCCGATTATGAATTGATGGCTTACCTGGGGACTAACCTTGGAATTTTTGAGCCGGAAAAGATAATTTACCTATCATACTTGGTGGATGATCTTGGCCTGGATGGTATAAACGCCGGAAATGTCTTAGGATTCGTCGCAGAACTTTACCAACGCGGAATCTTAACTGACGAAGATTTGGGAGTTAAGGTGAATTGGGGAGACGAAAAGGCCTTTGCAGAACTACTAAAACTGATAGCTGAAAGAAAGGGTATTGGAGATGTCTTGGCTGAAGGTACCTACCGCGCAGCCCTTAAGATTTCTAAGGAGAAGGGAATCGACGTGACGAGGTATGCAATTCAAGTCAAGGGGATTGGAGTAGGGGCTCACGGAATTAGGAGCAACCTAGATTACACGAAGGACATAAGCTACGCTGTATCGGTTCAGGGTGGGGATCACACATCAACGGCAAGTTTACCACCGAAAAGCTACGAAGGAGAACTCATAAATGCCTTCTATGATTCAGCGGTAATTTGCATGTTCACGACAAAACCAGGATTTGAGAAGATTCTTGAGTTTGGAAATGCAGTTACAGGATTTGACGTTACTCCAGAGAAGTGGATTAATGAGATGGGATTAAGGATAATCCATCTCCAAAGAATACTCTTGCTATTGGGAGGGCCTGATGTATATTGGGATCCAAGGAAAGATGATGAGAACCCACCAAGGTTCTATGAGCCCCTGCCCACTGGGCCCATGAAAGGTAGGGCGCCAAACAGAGAAGACGTTAAGAGAAAAGTCCTCGAGTACTATAGGCAAATCGGCTATGATGAATACGGGATTCCTAGGGAAGATATTTTGGAAAGCCTAGGACTAGGGGAGGCGAAACGGGAGATTAAAAGGATAAGGAAGAGACTTGGAGTATAAGACTACCGTGGAAGCTCAGGTTTCTAAACCACAACAAGCTGACCTCCTTTTTGTCCTGAAGGGTGAGGGTTCCTCTTGGGCGTCATGACCTTTAGGGCTTTTATTGGTTTGCGGGCCCATCACCATGAGGTTCAGCCCGCGGGCCCGACCTAAAGTTACCCCTACCGCAAAACGGTTCGGGGTTATCGCTTGAGGCCACTCCAGAAGTTTAAACTGCCGAGATCTTGAGAGGACGCCTACCAGCATCCCAACGGGAGGGACACGAGTGAAACTCCCTCATATCATCGGCTTTGGTGGCCTCTTTGAGGCCCTATTACGTTATTGTTTAAAAAGGGTTTTCGGTCTAAAAGAGCTGAACCCTCAATCCCTGCATCCCCGCCCTAAAGGGCGAGGCTTTCAAAAGAAAAATGTACCTCTCAAAGGATGAAACAGAAAAGCTTGTTAGGTTACTTTATGCATAGGAGGGGGATAGTTTCTATAGGAAGGGCGGTTGAGATCGCTGGGGTCTCATATCAGGAATTCTTGGGGGAGTTATTGAAGAGAGGAATTAATCCCTATGAGTATGATGAGAATGAATTAGCGGAGGAGCTTTTAGAATGGGGCTTGTTTTGGATTCATCCGCTATAATCGGACTTAGCCTTGGAGGAGTATTTGAAAAGTTTGTGAGGTATTTGAAGTATACATTCCTCGCGCTGTTTTCCATGAGATCGCTGAAGTTGGATATTGTAGAGTGGGAAGCCATGAGCTTAGAAAGCTCGTAGAAATCAGATAAAGAGTGATTTCCCTTTCGTGTCTATCCCGACTATGAGAGGCATCTCTTCAACTTCAAGTTCCCATACGGCATCTGCCATCCCTAGATCTTCCCAGTAAACCCTCCTTATCCTTTTAACGAATTCCGAAGCCAGGCTTCCCGCTCCTCCTGGGAAGGCGAAGTAAACTCCTCTCCCCTTGAAGGGCTCTGGATTCATTCCTCCCTTCCCTATCACGGCCCTTATGCCTTTTGAGAATATGAAGTTAAGGTAAGGGTTCATCCTAGCGCTCGTCGTTGGTCCGGCGGATACTACCTTCATCCCCTTAACGAGGGGCCCGCAATGGTATATCACAGCCCCCTCTGGGTTAAAGGGAAATCCCTGGGTTAGGAACCTTTTGTGGGCCAGATCCCTGGCCGTATACACAACTCCAGAGAGGAGAACCCTGTCTCCGGCCTTTAATTTAAGCACATCCTCCAAAGAGAGGGGAGTTTCAAGCTTCACTGCCATATTCTCACCTCCTCGTCAAACTCGATAAAGGCCCTCCTGTGGGCCCAGCACTGGATGGTAAGGGCCACTATGTAGCTCGCTGGATGCCTGCTTTCAACCTCAACTTTAACATCCAGCGCGGTAATTTTCCCTCCCATTCCCATGGGGCCTATCCCTAGGGAGTTGATCTCTTTTAGTAGTTCCTCCTCAAACCTTGCGATCTCTTTGTTGGGATGCCTTTCGCCAATTTTTCTGAATAAGGACTTCTTGGCCAGCCTCATAGCTTTTTCGGCTGGGCTCGCTATTCCAATCCCTACTATTATCGGCGGGCAGGGCTTCCCTCCGCAGGCCTTCACGTGCTCAATCACTTTCCTTTTCACACCCTCGAGGCCTTCCCCTGGGGTCAGGGTGAATAGGGCAGAACAGTTCTCGCTTCCTCCTCCTTTCATTAAGATGCTGATTCTCGTTTTATTTCCAGGCTCGAAGTGTATCTCCGGAATGTTCCCTAGAACCTTTCCAGTTAAAACTGAGAGGGCGTTGGGCCTCAGTGGGACTTCTTGGGTTGCTCTACTTATGGCGTTGATTATTGCTTTCTGGATTTTGTGGATGTTATCGTTAGGCCCAACTTCAACGAAGAATATCGGCGTCCCCGTGTCCTGGCATACCGGTACTCCCTTCTTTTTGGCCACATCTACTGCCTTTAGAATGAGCTCGAGATTGTACTTTGCTATCTCGCACTCTTCCTTTTTATAAGCTTCTTCAAGGGCTTCAACTACATCCTGGGGGATATTTGTTACCGCTAATTTTATCGCCTCAAGTATCTCCTGCTCCATTTTAGCCACCAACCAGAAAGGTGAAGATGTTAGGAGTTTTAGGATTTATGTTAAGTATATCCATGGGGTAGAAACCTCTATTAGTTTCGTTGTGTGTCATTGTGTTTGGTGGGCTCGGGTTTCCGAGAACGGTAGTGCTGTGACGGGTAACGGGGGTTGAGTTTCTGCCGTGAATGCTCAGAATCGCCGTGATGATCCACACTACAATGATGCAGTGTGAGGGAACGGCTGAGATAACATCGTAGCTCTCAAAAGCCTATTTTTGAAGGCCTGCTCTTTTAGTGAAGAACACGGGCTTCAGAATTCTAAAGCAGATACTAGAGCACCTCTGAGAGGAAAGAAGAAAC
>QMUI01000070.1 GCA_003660485.1 Thermococci archaeon
CGAGGGTACAATTCCCTCGCAAGGGCTCGGTCCACCCGCCCCCGCAAGGTTTCGGGTTCGATGAGCGGGGTGTGCTCACGCCGAGCGCACAGGGCCGGTGCATCCGCCCGCGGGATCAATGACCGCTGGGTCTCTGTTGCCGGCCCACAGCAAAAATTTAATATTCTCTTTTCGAATAATAACTGGAGGTTATTGCATGGTGATAATACCCAGACCAATAGATCCCAGGGATATCAAGAAGATTAGGAAAGAGCTAGGCATAACCCAAGAAGAGCTGGCAAGAAAGGCTGGGGTAACCCAGGCGTACATAGCAAAGCTTGAAGCAGGGAAAGTTGATCCAAGGCTTTCAACATTTAATAGAATCCTTAGAGCCCTCATTGAATGCCAGAAAGCAAAGGTAACGGCAAAGAGGATAATGTCATCTCCAATAATTTACGTCACGCCAAGGGATAAAGTGGAGAAAGTCGTAAAGCTAATGAAGAAGTACAATATCTCCCAAGTTCCCGTTATAGATGGTGACAAGGTTATAGGATCAGTTACAGAAAGAGTCCTCGTTAGAAAAAGCCTTGAAGAAGAAGACATATACTCCAAAAGCGTCGAAGAAATTATGGAGGGGCCATTTCCTCTTGTAGCGGAGGACGAGGATTTAGAGGTAATTAAATACCTCCTAGAGGAGCACCCTGCGGTAATAGTGCAGGGAAAGAATGGAAGACCAATAGGAATAATTACGCGCTCGGACATATTTAGGCTGGGCTAACCTTAGGTGCACAACCTTTCTATCAAAAAATTTTCATAAGTTTCTCGTGAAATATTTTAATTAGGTGAAGCATTGTGAGAATAAAAGAACATCCTATTCTCAGCTTCAAACGTGGAAGAGAGATCACGATATACTATAAGGGACAACCGATAAAGGCCTATGAAGGGGAAACTATAGCAGCGGCACTTCATGCCGCTGGCATAAAAACTCTCAACTATTCTAGGGTGAAGAAAAGGCCAAGGGGTCTATTCTGTGCGATAGGCAAATGTTCCTCATGTCTAATGACCGTGAATGGAATTCCAAACGTGAGAACTTGCATAACCCTTGTTGAAGATGGCATGAGAATAGAGGAAAACAGGCCAGTATTACCCAAGGATATGGGATATGAAGGAGATGGAAAGGCAAAGAAAGTTCAAGCTGATATCATCGTAATAGGTGGGGGACCCGCAGGTTTAATGGCGGCAATAAATGCTCACGATGCAGGAGCTAAAGTTGTCCTTATAGATGAGAACCCAATGTTAGGAGGACAACTTGTAAAGCAAACCCATAAGTTCTTTGGGAAGAGAGAGCAGTTTGCCGGTATTAGGGGTATAAAGATCGCGGAGATCCTCAAAGAAGAGATAAAAAAGAGAAACATTGAAGTATATCTGGAGACTTCAGCCGTTGGGATATTCCAAAATGGGGATGAAAAGCTCGTTGTTGGCGTTAGAAAGGAAAAGGAGCTCATTGAATTTTATGGAAAGGCCGTGATAGTCGCCACGGGGGCTATGGAAAAAACTATTCCCTTCGAGAACAATGATCTGCCTGGGATTTATGGAGCTGGTGCTATTCAAACGCTAATGAACACATACGGGATAAAACCGGGAGAGAAAGCTCTAATAGTCGGAGCTGGAAACGTAGGGCTAATTTTAGCCTACCAGCTCATACAGGCAGGGGTAGAGGTCAAGGCAATAGTTGAAGCGATGCCCAGGATTGGAGGATACTTCGTGCACGCTGCAAAGGTTAGAAGACTTGGAGTACCGATTTTAACTAGGCACACAATTCTAAGAGCCGAAGGAAGAGAGAGTGTTGAGAAGGCAGTTGTTGCAGAGATCGACGAGAAATGGCAACCAATCCCAGGAACAGAAAAAGAGTTTGATGTCGATCTAATTGCGATCGCAGTTGGTTTAAGACCCAGCATAGAGTTGTTACAACAAGCTGGATGCCAGATAAAGTACGTTAGAGAGCTTGGAGGGCACGTAGCCGTTAGAGATGAATGGATGGAAACGACGGTCAGGGGAATATTCGTTGCAGGAGACACTGCAGGCATAGAAGAGGCCACTACCGCAATGCTCGAAGGAAAGATAGCCGGGATTGCAGCGGCATTAAGGCTTGGAATAGCAGATAAAAGTTGGATTAAGGAGATTGAGAAAGCCCAAAAAGATCTCGAGGAATTCCGCTCCGGTCCGTTTGGAAGGCACGTTGTTGAGGGTATTAAAAAGCTTCTGGAGGCATTGCAATGAGCGAGATCCCAAATTATTTAAGGTTCGGTTATATAACTCCCGAAGAGCTATTCTCAATAATCCCAAAGCCAAGCGAAGAGAGGCTCAGGAAAAGGCCTGTTGCCGTTCCAGAGTGTCCCCAACAGATCCCCTGCACCCCGTGCAAGGAGATATGCCCAACTAATGCTGTAATAATGGAGCACCCAAACGATATCCCCAAAGTAGACTATGAAAAGTGCATAGGTTGCTCACTCTGCGTCCAAGTCTGTCCTGGGCTCGCGTTCTTCATGATCCACTACGTAGGAGACAAGGCAAGGATAACGATGCCTCATGAACTCCTGCCACTTCCAAAGCCCGGCGAAGAGGTAGTTCTGCTAAACAGGGTTGGAGAGGAAGTTGGAAGGGGAAAGGTAGTTTCAGTTGTTCCTAGGGAGAAGACGAGAGGCGATACTCCCATAATAACAGTTGAAGTGCCCATAGAGCTTGCCTGGGAGGTTAGGGCTGTTAAGGTGGTGAGAGAATGAGGATAGTGTGTAGGTGTAACGATGTGACAGTTGAGGAAATTGAAAGGCTTATAGATGAGGGGGTTACGGATCTTGAGGAGCTCAGGAGACTCCTGAGAATAGGCATGGGGCCGTGTCAGGGTAGAACATGTATTCCAATAGTTATCTCAATCCTTGCTAAAAAAACCGGAAAAAAACCAGAAGAAATACAGCCACCTAACGCGAGATTTCCAGTTAGGCCCGTGAAGATTGAGGCCCTCACGGAGGGGGGCAAATGATTGGGATAATTGGGGGAGGTATCATAGGGGTCGCCACTGCCTATGAGCTTGCAAAACTTGGCGAGGAAGTTGTCGTGTTCGAGAAGAGGTACTTTGGCTCAGGCTCAACCTTTAGATGTGCAAGTGGAATCAGGGCCCAGTTCACTGATGAAGCCAATATAAAGCTGATGAAATACTCGATAGAGAGATGGAAGCAACTAAGCGATGAATTAGGACATAACATAATGTTCCAACAGACCGGCTACCTATTCTTGGCTACTAGCGAGGAGGAAGTTGAAGCATTTAAGAACAACATAAAGCTACAGAACAAATTTGGCGTGCCTACAAAGCTAATAACCCCAGAAGAAGCCAAAGAAATAGTCCCACCCCTAAATGCGGATGCATTCCTCGCGGGAGCATGGAATCCTGAGGATGGCAAGGCAAGCCCGTTTCACACTCTCTACGCATACAAAAAGGCAGGAGAAAAGCTTGGAGTTAAGTTCTACGAGTACACAAAGGTCATTGACATAGAGGAAGGATGGAGAATAAAAACAACTAGAGGAGAATTCAAGGTGGATATTATAGTGAACGCAACGAACGCATGGGCAAAGGAAATTAACGCAATGATAGGGAAGGACGTTGTTCCCATAAAACCCTTCAAGCATCAGTTAGTGAAAACCGAACCAATAGAAAGGGGTCAGATAGAACCCCTTGTTTGTCCCCCAGCATGGAACGACAGTTATGTAATTCAGGATGGAGAGGACGGAGGAGTTATATGCGGAACGGCCTTAGAGTACGAATCTTCGCCAGACGATGTATCGCCAACCTATGAGTTCGCTAAGGAGGTTCTAAAGTGGGCAGTTAAGATAGTCCCAGCTCTAAGGCACGTCCATGTTATAAGGCAGTGGGCAGGACACTATGCTAGAACCCCGGACAACAACCCCGCTATCGGAGAATTAACTGAGAACTTTTATGTGGCGATTGGATTCTCGGGACACGGATTCATGATGGCTCCGGCGGTTGCTCAAGCACTAGCTGAGAGGATAGTAAAGGGAAGAACAAAAGTGCCGTTAGACTGGGAATGGTTCGACCCATGGAGGTTTGAGAGGGGAGAGCTTAGGAGCTCAGCCTTCCAGATAGGTTAGTCCATATCTAATATTTTTCTCAACACTGAACCAACCACGTAACTTGTAAGGAAGTACCAGCCGAAGTACCCGAGTTCGTCAGGTTTTAGTGCTGAGTGGTACATCTTGTGGAATATATCAAACAGAAAGAAGTTGAATGGATACTTAACTATCGCGACCTCCGTATACCACCTCCTCAGCCAACCCCAGAACACTATGACTATTGGCCAACTTATGAGCATTGGCTTAAAGAAAGCATCTTTCATTAATTCATTTTGTAACCTCAATAGTTCCAACTGTTTTTGCTGAACTTTCCTCAATTTTTTCTCATCTCCGGATTCTCTAGCCTTTTGAAACTCTTCCTGAATTTCCTTCGCCATTTTTTGTAATCTTTTCATTTTCTCCCGATCAACGAATACGTAATTCAAAAAGACAAAGAATGCCCCAAGGATAACACCCGATAACGTAACTACCCACATTGGATGAGCCGACCTCAAGAGCGGGCCAAATAGCTCGTCCAAAGCTATGTAAATTCCCTCAAGCATATTCCTTCACCGCCAGATCAAGTATTTTAACAAGCTCATTAACTGCTTCTTCAAGCCCCTTATCTTCGTGGTTTTCAATAATCTTTATCAGGGCATTTGAATGCATCGCATAGGCTATTGCAGCAGCCCTATTTAAATCTTGGTGTCTCTGGATTTGCTCCTCAGTTTCCACATCCCTGTCTCTTTTCAAGTCCCTCAACCTCCTTCCCAAGATCTCCGCCGGAGTTGCCTCAATTATCACAATGAAGTTTGGGTTAAGTGTTCTTATTACATCGTAGGGGAGACCCAAGAGGTACCCATGGGGAGTTTTTATCGTCGCATGGGTATCTATTAGAATGGGCTCCTTCTTAGCCATCTTAGCTATCTTCTCGGCAACTTTCTTTTGTAGCTCCCTCTGAACAGAAAGAGGTAGTTTTCTCATTTCATCCCTATGCTTTACGAGGCCAGCCTTGACGGCTTCTTCAAACATCAAATCACCAAAATTAACGAGCCTAAACTTGGCCCTCGTCCTCTGGAGTGCAAGCCTAGTGATCGTGCTCTTACCCACCCCAGGGATCCCAGTTATTATGACGACGAATGACATTTAGCACCCCCAAGGTAGGAAGCAGAAGAGTGTTTAAAATTATTTTGGGGAAAGGGGAGGTCAGGAAGCAAAGAACTTTCTGAGCGCTGGGAACATTTCACTAATCTGCTCTCTGGCTATCTCCTCATAGAATCTATAGATGATACCAACGGTAAGGAGTATTCCGGTTCCAGTTCCTAAGGCACCAAGGAAGTCTGCTAGCACTGCTATTAATGCTACAGTTAGTGAGCCCCAGAACGTCACGTAAGGTATGTACTTTTGCAGTACCCTCTCGAGGGTTCTTGGGTCTCTTCTAAATCCTGGGATCTGGAGACCTGCCCTTTGCAACTGCCTTGCAATTGACCTCGCATCAAGACCCGTAAGTTCAACCCATAGGAACCCAAATAGTACGCTGAAAGTTACGGTCATTAGCAGGTACACGAGCGCCCTCACGGGATGGTCTATAACCGTGAATATGTTCCTTGGAGGTATTACATAGAGAATAAAACCACTTATTGGATTTCCAGTATTTGGATCAAATGTTCCAAGCCATGGATGTCCGTACCTATACAGCAACCTAGCCCAAAGCTGTATATTAGCATAGAGAGCAAATGTAAGGATTATCG
>QMUI01000071.1 GCA_003660485.1 Thermococci archaeon
CCTCCTTGAGTTTTTTGTATTTGTGGGAACGCGTTCCGTAGAGTTTTCTTGCGAAATGGTTGATTATCGTAATTAAATCCTCGATGAGTTCCTCTCTTGGTGTCTTGTCCCTCTCGTTGAGGACAATTATCTCAGCACCGTGTTGCTGGAAGAAGAATTCGAGAGTTTTGAAGCCGAAGCGGGTGAGCCTATCCGGATAAGTGATAATGACTTTCGAGACTTCTCCTTTTGCGATCAGTTCGAGGAGTTTGCGATAGTTTTTCCTGTTCTCGTTCAATCCTGAGCCGATGTCCTTGAGGAGTTTGACTCGCCAACCTTTTTCTCTTGCATATTTTTCTATCGCCTCGATTTGTCATTCTAAATCGTCCTTCTGAGTGTGACTGGAGACTCTTGCATAGCCAATTATTAAACCTTCTTCGGGTTTTATCCCAAGGAGGCGTTTTATCTCGCTCTCCGGTATCCTTCTTCGCCCGCCGGGGGTTCGGACGACTTTGATTTTTCCTTCTCTATCCCATTTCTGGAGTGTCTTCGGGTGAACACCAAGTATCTCACTAGCCTGCTTGAGCGTGTAAAGCTTCTCCTTCACTACCATATACTCACACTTAATCACTAAAACCTTTAAACATTTCGATTAAAAAGAACAATAGACGAAGGCTTTAATTAATTTTTTAAAGGATCATCCTCAAGGCCATAATCACCAAAAACATTGCAAAAATCTTCTTGAGGATTTCTGGATGTGTCTTATGGGCAGTAGTGGCTCCAAGGTAGCCTCCCACTATCAGTCCTGGGGCTAGGGTTAGGATTATCCTGGGGTCAACGTGGCCCAACCTGTAGTGCCCTATGCTCCCAGCTAGCGCCGTAAAGAATAGGGCAAGGCTTGAAGTCCCTATGGCGTACCTCATTGGTATCCCTGCCAGAGAGTGGAACAGCGGGACATTTAGAACTCCACCACTTATCCCCAGGAGACCGCTCATAGTTCCTGATATGATCCCTATTATCGGGATCGCTCTGTAGTTTATGTTCGGATTTTCATCACCCTCTTCTCTCTTCTTCAGAAGGGTGTAGGAGAGGTACAGGAGTAAAATCCCAAACGCTATCCTGAGGGCTTTCTCAGGCAATAGGGACGAGGCATAGGAGCCTAAAATCGCGGAGGGAACTGAAAATACCTCTTTCAACAAAACAACTTTAGGTAACACGGAATCCCTTCTTAGATGGGTCACGGCCGAAGAGAAGGAGCTTACCGTTATGCACGCCAAGCTCGTCCCTATTGCGAGGTGAATGGGCTTCCCCAGGATAACTAGGGTGGGAACTATCAGGAAACCTCCTCCCACCCCGAGGAGCCCAGCGAGGAAGCCTATGCCTAATCCAAGAACCGCGAACTCAAGCATCAGTACTGCTCCCTCATCGTCCTTATCACGGGGTCATGGATTAGGGTTGATGTTATACTGTCAACCATCCTGAAGAACTCTTCTTTACCCCTCTCTAAGTCTAGGTTTTGAACTCCTATAACCTCAAGCTCTTTCCCCAGGATCCACTTTCCCAGGATGATCTTTTCTTTATCTCCCTTCTTTGCGTCAATCCTGACTAGGCCATAGGGAATATCCGCCGTCCACCAGTTTGCCTTAAACGTTACCTCCCATCCAGCTTTTCTTACAGCTTTTTCGAGCATTTTCATAGTATCTAATGGGCCGGATTGCGTTTTAAAAGTAATAACAAGCCACAGCCCATCCTTATCCATGTTCTCCCTAATTATGTCCTCCAACATTTTTCATACCCCCCTGGTTAATGCTCCTAACAAGAAGCTTATAACTGCTATGAATGTAGCCATCTTCAAACTTTTCTGTGACTTATTGGCCTTCTTGGGATCTCTCAGAACATCGATGCTTGCCTTTAATATCATGCCATCTACTATTATCATTGGGGCGTATCCCAGCCCTATTCCAACCTTAACAGGAAGAAACGAGGCTACAACGGTAGCGAAGCCAAAGATTGAAGCTATTATTCCAGCCTTTCTCTCTCCCAGGATTATTGGCAGGGTTCTCGCTCCCATCTCCCTGTCCCCTTCAACGTCTTCAATGTCCTTCATTATCTCCCTCGCAACATTAACGAGGAACGCGCATACGGCCAAGTACCCGGCAAGCCCAATTCTACCTACTCCAACAGCCCCATATATTGGGGTAACTCCGGTTAGCGTTGCCACGGCTAAATTCCCCACGAAGGGAAGGGGCTTGAGCTTCCATGCATAAAGGAAAGTTAGAGCGTAAGCTACAAATGCGAAGAGAAACGCTTCAACCCCAAGGAAATATGCTAGGATTAACCCAATTAAGTACTGAATTAATGCATAGTACAATGCGACCTTTCTGGGAATTGCCCCCCTGGGGATCGGCCTCTCTGGTCTGTTTATCTTGTCTATCTCGTAGTCGAAGTAGTCATTAATGGTGTTCCCCGCAGAACAGCCGAAGTACACCACCAAAAATATTAGGGCTAGCTTTTTCAGTCCGGGAATTCCCTCATAGGCAACTAGGGCACCTAAAATGCCAACTATCCCAGCTAAGATGCAGTTGTGGGGTCTCATGATCTCGATGAAAGCTTTACCCTCCACTTTCTCCCCCATCTTAACATTGGAAAAGTGTAAATAAGGTTAATGGGAAACCTTTTTGGGTGGTAAAATGAGGGTTTTGGTGACGGGGGGTGCTGGGTTTATAGGGTCTCACTTGGTGGATGCGTTGATGGAGAGGGGATACGAGGTAAGGGTTCTTGATGACTTGAGCGCTGGAGTCCTTGAGAATATAGAGAGATGGCTCGATCACGAGAGGTTCGAGTTTGTGAGGGGGGATATGAGGGATCCTGGGATAGTGGAGGAGGCTGTGAAGGATGTTGATGTTGTCTTTCATCTTGCTGCAAACCCTGAAGTCAGGATAGGCTCCCAAAGCCCCGAGCTCCTTTATGAGACGAATGTGCTGATAACTTATAACCTCCTTCAGGCCATGAGGGATTCTAACGCTAAGTACTTGGTCTTTACATCATCTTCAACCGTCTACGGTGACGCCGAGAAGCTTCCGACCCCGGAAGACTATGCTCCCCTTGAGCCAATAAGCGTTTATGGGGGAGCTAAGCTGGCGGCTGAGGCCATGATAAGTGGCTACGCTCACACTTTTGACTTCAACGCCCTGATAATTAGGCTTGCAAACATAATAGGGAAGAGGTCTAAGCATGGCGTCATCTATGATTTCATAAACAAGCTGAGGAGGAATCCTGAGGAGCTTGAGATTTTGGGGGATGGGACTCAGAGGAAGAGCTACCTTCACGTGAGTGATACAATTGAGGGCATGCTCACGATATTCGAGCACTTCAGAAAGGAGGGTAAGAGGGTCGACTTCTACAACTTGGGTAACGAGGACTGGATAACCGTTAGGGAGATAGCCGAGATAGTCAGCGAGGAGATGGGCCTGAGTCCCGAGTTCAAGTTCACGGGTGGTGTTGATGGGGGAAGGGGCTGGAAGGGAGATGTTAAGTTGATGCTCCTCGATATAAGCAAGGCCAAGAGGACTGGCTGGAGACCGAGGCTGAACAGCCACGAAGCCGTGAGGAGAACCGTTCGAGAGTTGCTAGGGAAAGATTTATAAGTGGCCTCTTTAACCCGATGACAGTTAAAAAGAAAAACCTTCCCTTCTGGGGGTGTGGGTGTTGGCAGAGGCAGTTAAGATGAAGTTCGAGATACCCGTATGTACCTCATGTGGAAGGGAGATCACACCTAGGGAGCATGCCACTCACTTCGTCTGTCCCAACTGCGGCGAAGCTATAATCTGGAGATGTGAAACCTGCAGGCTTCTAGCGAAGCCTTATAAGTGTCCGAAGTGTGGATGGGAGGGACCCTGAATGAGCGATTTCAACCTTGTTGGAGTTATTAGGGTAATGCCAAGCGACCCAGAGGTAAACCTTGATGAGCTTGAGGAGAAGCTTAAGGCAGTAATTCCAGAGAAGTATGGCCTTGCAAAGGTCGAGAGGGAGCCAATAGCCTTCGGTTTAGTTGCACTAAAGTTCTACGTCCTTGGAAAGGATGAAGAGGGTTATTCATTCGATGAAGTTGCGGAGAAGTTCAAAGAAGTGGAGAACGTAGAGAGCGCTGAGGTTGAGACTGTATCAAGGATTTAAAGGCTTAAACCCAAACTGAGCTTGGGCCTCTTCCACTCGTCAAGCATTGCCTTTAAATCTTCGTTCTCTATTTTTCCATATAGCTCCTCGAACTCTTTCTTTGCTTCTTCGTTTCCAAGTCTCCACTCTGCAAGCTTCTCTATCGCCTGGAAGAACTGTCTCGTGTCATCTTCAAAGAGCTCGGCGAATACTGGGGCTACATCTTTTAAGGCCTGATAGTTTGATTCGTTGAAGAGCCCCTCAATAAACTCGAGGACTGACTCGAATGCAATCCCATATAGATCTTCATCACTCTCCGCCCTCTGAAGCGCCTTTCTTAAGCTTAAAGCAGCTTTCTTGTTCTCTCCTCTTCCCGCGTATATTTCACTCTCAACGAGCCTTGAGTGAACCTCTATCTCCTCATCTATGGGGTTCCTTAGGACTTCTTGTATAAGTTTCATTGCCTTCTCGTACTCTCCTAGCTCGTAGTGGAAGTGGGCTAGGTCGATCAGGCTTATAAGGTAGTTCTTCTCGTCATTTAGCTTTGCGAAGATGTTCCTCGCCTTCTCCATTATTCTTATTGCCTCTTCCGTCTCTTCGAGCTCATCCTTAACGATCGCGATGTTGGCAAGTGTTAGTGCCTTCTCCTTCTCATTTCCTAGTTCTTCCTCTACCTTAAGGAGTTCTTCATAGGCTTTTAGGGCCTCTTCAGGCATCCCAAAGTGCTCATACGCATCAGCTAGGTAATAAAGTGCTTCCGCGTACTCCTCTCTGTCTTTACCTTTCCTTTTTTCAACAACCTTTTTGTACAATTCTATTCCTTTTTCTGTTTCCCCTAAGTGCTCGTACGTGTGTGCGATTTCGTGGATTAAATCAAAGTTCTCGCATTCTATTGCAACTTGTCCTGCCCTTTCCAGCTCCTTTTTCAACTGTTCTTCCTCTTCTATCATGTCTAGGTAATCTTCAATAATCTCAAGGAGCTTTTCACAGTTCTTTTCTTTTATCGCGTTCTCCCACTCTCTTGTAATCTCTTTCATCTTTATCCCCGTTTAGGCTAGCCTAATTAGTATTAAAAATGTTAGGATTTATGTCAAAAATCTAGAGTCAACCTTTTCAGATTGAAATTGACATGTCTAAAGCCCATTTTGGGAAAATGAAGTTTCAGAGGGAAAAATAAATAAAGGTGTGTGCATTTTATATACCTTGGTGAGTAAATATGAAGAAGGCTGTTGGGATTTTAGCAGCCCTCCTCTTAGCTGTAGCAGTGTTTGCCAGTGGATGTATTGGTGGGGGAGGGCCAACGAAAATCGTATGGGCTTCTACACAGCTGAATCCACCAGAAGAAAGGGCTTTTGTCCTAAATGAGCTTATTCCGCCCTTTAAAGATAAGACCAGCATTGATGTCGATTTTATCCCCATAAGTTACTCTGATCTAGCAACGAGGCTTGAAGGTGAGGAGCAATCTGGGCAAGTGACCATTGACGTTGTTGCAGATCTTCACGGTGGTCTTGATTACTTTAATGCTAAGGGCTGGCTAACTGATTTGAGTGATAAGGTAAAGACCCTCCAAGGAAGAACGTTCATAGAGAGCTACATGAACTACGCCACCGATAGGAA